>JAPUKF010000279.1 GCA_027295805.1 Acidobacteriota bacterium
CATCTCCACGGCGATGCGCACGGCGGCCATTCCTGTCCTCTTGCCGGAGCGTGTCTGGAGCATGTAGAGACGCCCATGTTGAACGGTGAATTCAAGGTCCTGCATGTCGAGATAGTGCTGTTCAAGGCGCTGGGAGATGGCGACCAGTTCGGCATGCATCTCGGGCATGGCCTCTTCCAGGGACTGTCCCGGAGGCGCGCCATCCCGGTTGACCGGGCGGGGAGTGCGAATCCCGGCGACCACATCCTCACCCTGGGCGTTGGGTAGCCACTCGCCGTAGAATCGTTTCTCGCCGTTGGCCGGGTCGCGGGTAAATGCCACGCCGGTGGCGCAATCGGCGCCCAGATTACCGAAGACCATGGCCTGGACATTGACACCCGTCCCCAGGTCCGCGGAGATGCCGTGAATCCGCCGATAAGACTCGGCGCGCTTGTTGTTCCATGATTTGAACACAGCATCCACCGCCCCCCACAGTTGATCCCAGGGATCCTCCGGGAACGGCTCACCGGTCTCATTGATGACGACCTGGTGGAACTCCTCCACCAGGCCCCGCCAATCTCCGGCGTTCAGGTCGGTGTCGCTGGCCGCCTTGCGCGCTTTCTTGAGCCCAGCCAGACGCTCATCGAACCTTTCCATGGGAATGCCGAGTCCCACGTTCCCGTACATCTGCAGGAAGCGCCGCCAGCAGTCCATGGCGAACCGCTCATCGCCGGAGACCCGGGCCAGGGCCTCCACGGTCCTGGCATTGAGGCCCAGGTTGAGGACGGTATCCATCATGCCGGGCATGGAGACCGCCGCTCCTGAGCGCACCGAAACCAGCAACGGGTCCTTTTCCCCGCCGAACCTCCTGCCGGTCTCCTTCTCCAGGCGTGCCATCGCCTCGGCAACCTGGGAGCGCAAGCCCTCGGGATACCGGCCCGCATGGGTCATGGCAAAGCGGCAGACCGTGGCGGCGAGGGTGAATCCCGGCGGTATGGGCAGCCCCAGGTTGGTCATCTCGGCCAGGTTGGCGCCCTTGCCGCCCAGCTCGTTTTTCATGCCGGCGTTGCCGTCCGCCTTGCCATCGCCGAAGAAATAGACCCACTTGTTCACGATGCACCCTCCACAACGATTTCGGCGAAGTCCGCTTCTCGCCGGTAGAGCCCGGCCACCTGGGCCAGAAGCGCCAGGCGATTCCGGCGCAGTTCCTCTTGTTCCGCCATCACCAGCACGGTATCAAAGAACTTATCCACTTCGGGCCGCAGAGCAGCCACCGCCGCCAGCACCGCTGCATGGTTCCCTGACGCGGCATCAGCCGCCGCCTGCGCGCCAACACGAGCAGCGGCTGCGTGCAGCTCTTTTTCGGCCTCATCCTCCAGGAGCTCCGGGTTCACCTCTGCCGGGATCTCCACACCGTTCTCCTCGGCCTTGCTGAGAATATTCCGGATTCTCTTGGACGCGGCGGCCAGGGCCTCGAAATCACTCTGCCCCCTGAGAGACGACAGGGCCCGCAGGCGGGCTGCGGCATCGGCCAGGTCATCCCACCCGGCGGCCAGCACTGCCGCGACGGAATCGTACCGGTGCTTCTCCCGCCCCTGTTCGAAGAGATGACGCACGCGTCCTTCCAGGAACCGGTGGACCTGGCCGAGCAGTTCATTTTCCCCGCTCTTCCAGGGCACGGGCGCATCGCCGTACGCCTCGCGGGCCGCAGCCAGGGCGCCGGCAACGGGCAGATGCAGGGGCCCTTCCGCCAGCAGGCGGACCACACCCAGGGCGGCCCGCCTGAGAGCGAAGGGATCCCGCGATCCCCTGGGAACGACACCGACACCCATGAGCCCCACCAGGTTATCCAGACGATCCGCCAGAGAAACCAGGATTCCCTCCCTGTCCCTGGGCAGGTTGTCGTCCAGTCCTTCCGGGCTGTAATGATCGTATACAGCCCGCCAGATCTCCGCGGCTTCCCCTTCCTCCCGGGCATAGAGACCGCCCACCACTCCCTGCAGTTCCGGAAACTCATTCTCCATCTGAGTCGCCAGATCACACTTGCTCAGGGCAGCCGCCTGCATGGCTCGCTCCCCCACTTCCCCGGCCAGGCCGGCCAGGCCGGCCAGGCGCCCGACGAGAATCTGCATGCGCCTCACCTTGTCGGCATAGGATCCCAGGTCGGCGTGGAAACGCGTGCGGGCCAGCATCTCCAGGCGACTGGCCAGGGGCTGACGCCGATCTTCCCGGTAGAAGAAGCGGGCGTCGGCCAGGCGGCCGGCGATAACACGCTCGTACCCGGCACGGATTGCGCCGTCAGGATCCCGTGGCGCATTGACGACCGCCACGAAGCGGGCGAGAAGGCGGCCGTCTTTTCCGGCCACGGTGAAGCAGTGCTGATGGTGGCGCAGAGTGGTGGTGAGAACCTCAGCCGGCAGGTCCAGGAATTCATCGGGGAACGAACCCTCTAGGCAGCCAGGGTACTCAACCATGTTGAGTACGGTCTCCCCCAGGCTGTCATCGGCAACGATCTCGCCGCCGGCACGGGCAGCCGCCGCGTGGATGCCCTTCATCATCTCACGCCGGGCGTCGGGGTCGGCCACAACTTCACCGCCGAGAAGCATCTCTTCATAATCCATGGCCCCTGCCAGGCTGAGAACGCCTGCGCCTGAGCCTCGACGGGACATGGTCAGGCGATCCGCTGTCACACCTGCAATCGTGAGCGGCACGACGGCATCATCCAGCAGGGCCACCAGCCAGCGAATGGGACGCACAAACTCGATGCCACCTTCGCCCCAGGTCATGGACTTGGGGAAGGTCAGACCCAGAACCAGACCGGGAACCAGTCCGGCAAGAACTTCGGCCGCGGGGTGACCGCGCCTGGTCCGGCGCACCGCCACCACTTCGCCCTTGGCGCCCGCCTGGCGAAACAGGTCCGTCACGGCGACATCCTGGCTGGCTGCGAACCCCTCGGCGGCGCGGGTAGGCCTCCCCTCGCCATCAAACGCTGCGCTCACCGGCGGCCCGGTGACCACCCGGGTCTCCTCCGGCTGGCTGCTGCGCACTCCCGCCACACGCACCGCAAGGCGTCGCGGAGTGGCGAAACTGGCGACCTGGGCCTCTTCCTCTGCCGACAGGAGACGCTGGGATGCCATGGCCTCCCGCAGCGCCGCCGCCAGGTCCCGGCGGGCTGCTTCCAGCATGCGATCCGGGATCTCTTCGCAGCCGATCTCCAGGAGGAAGGTGTGGGTATCCTGAGCGCTCATGATCTCTTCCTCTTGCCGGCCCCGCCACCGCCTTTCTGCGACCGGGTCGCCATCTTCGCCAATCTCTCCCGGGCCTGGTCTCGGGGCAGCAAGGGGAACTCCAGCCTGGCCCTTTGCTCCAGCCAGGCGTCCGCCATGGCGCAGGCCAGTCGCCGCACTCGCCCGATGAGCGCAGGCCGCTCAGTCACCGAGACCGCGCCCCGGGCGTCCAGCATGTTGAAGGTGTGGGAGCAGCGCAGGGCATGTTCGTAGGCGGGAATCACCAGACCCGCTGCGAGAGTCCGCCGGGCCTCGGCCTCGTGGCGATCGAACATCTCCTGGAGAAGCTCCACGTCGGCCGTCTTGAATGCGTAACTGGACTGTTCGAATTCATCTCTGTGGCGAACCTCGCCATAGGTGATGGTGTCGTTCCAGGGCAGGTCGAACACGTTCTCCACGCCGGTCAGATACATGGCGATGCGTTCAACTCCGTAAGTGATTTCCACCGGAATGGGAGCCAGGGGGATCCCCCCCACCTGCTGAAAGTAGGTGAACTGCGTGATCTCCATGCCATCCAGGAGTACCTGCCAGCCCACACCGGCCGCGCCCAGCGTGGGCGATTCCCAGTTATCTTCCTCGAAGCGGATCTCGTGCCGGGATGGATCAATCCCGAACGACTTCAGGGAATCCAGATAGATTTCCTGGATGTCATCCGGCCCCGGCTTGACCAGGACCTGAAACTGGTAGTGCTTGTAGAGACGATACGGGTTGTCGCCGTAGCGGCCGTCCACCGGCCGGCGCGAGGGCTCACAGTAGGCAACCTTCCAGGGTTCGGGACCCAGGGCACGAAAGAAGGTATCCGGGTTCATGGTCCCGGCGCCGACCTCGAGGTCATAAGGCATCTGGATCACACAGCCCCTCTCCGCCCAGAAGCGGGTCAAGGCGAGCAATAGGTCCTGGAACGTCAACGTTGCCTCCCAGGTGCGGCGGGCGCCGCCTGGTCATGGCCCACGGCCACCATGGCCGCCGTGCGGAACGGCCTCTCGGTGACATGCAGAAACTGGGCCGCCGCCATGCGGGCCACGGCAGCCAGATGGTCAGGCAGGGGGAGCGGCTCGACTGCCTCCGCCGGTGGCCGCGCCAGCATCCGCCGCACCAGGGCCACAGCCTCCCCCGGCAGCAGGGAAGCCGTATGGTCCCGGCCGCAGCAGCCGGCACAGACCGCCTCCTCGCCGGGCAGCAGGGCGGCCCCGGTACGTGCCAGATCGCGACCACAGCCGGCGCAGGCGGTCAGATCGGGCAGCAGGCCACCCAGGCGCAGGGTCCAGACCTCGAAATAACGCGCCACAGCCGTTGCCGTCAGGCCCTGGGCCAGGGCGCCGGCACAGGCATGGGTCAGGCGATAGAGGTGCTCGTCAGCTTCACGCTCCCGGCCCATCTGTTCCAGGACCTCCGCCATGTAAGTGCTGACATAAAAAGCATCCAGGTCGCGGCCCTCTCCGGGAGTCGGCGCCAGGACCCGGCACCATTCCAGCCGTCCCAGGTCCTGCCCCTCTTTCTCACGGTAGGAGAATTCAACCTCGCCGAGGACCGAGAGTGCGCCGCCGAACCGCCGGCGACTGGCGCCTGCGCGAGGTGCCACGCCACGCACCTTGCCCTCGGCTCGGCTGAAAAGCACAACGATGCGATCCGACTCCCTCAGGGGGTAGGTGCGCAGAACAAAACCGGTTGACTCGAGGTGCATGCCGTGACTCAGTCGAGGACCAGGAGTACTGCCAATTGGAAAAAGATGGCGATGGCCATGACATCCACCGATGTCGTGATGAGCGGGCCGGTGGCCACGGCCGGATCCACGCCCATGCGGCTCAGAAGCATGGGCAGGGCCGATCCGAACAAGGCGGCAATGATCATGGACGCCAGCAAAGACAACCCGATGAGGAGTGCCACGCTCGGGGAAATCTGCAGCAGAACCAGGCCACCCAGGCCAAGGAGCGTGCCATAGATCAGCCCCAGGATCATGGCAATGCGCACCTCCCGGAAGATCACGCGCCACAATTCACGGATCTCGATCCGACCGGTTGCCAGGCCGCGAACGATGATGGTCGAGCACTGGGTGCCGATATT
>JAPUKF010000028.1 GCA_027295805.1 Acidobacteriota bacterium
CTCAGATCACCCGTCCGCAAGACCGACCTTCCCAGGGAGATCCGTGTGGTCGTTGTGTCACGCCCTCGCTGAAGATGCTCGTAGATTGCAATCGCCTTCTCCAGCAGCGCACGGCCCTCGGCCATGCGGCCCACCTCTCCATAAGTTTCACCCAGTTGCCGCAAGACGGTTGCTAGGGCCCCGCTCTCCGGGAAGGCGCGGGCCAGAACCAGCGCCTCCTCCAGCCGCAGCACAGCGGCCGCCCTCAGGCCCTGCTCCAGATCCATCCGGGCGAGCTTGCGCATGCTCCCGATCTGCCCGGGCACATCACCTGACCGGTCCTGTAATTGAGCAGCCTGTTCATACGCATCACGGGCTCCGGAAGGGTCTGCGGACTCTTCAAGACAGGCGGCAATCTCCGCCCAGCTCCGGATCTGCCCGGCAAGATCTCCTAGGAGAACCCGCACGGCAAGATTGTCCCGCTGATGCCGCAGAGCAGCCGCGGGCAGGCCACGCTTGCGCTCAACTCGCGCCAGGTTCCCATGCACATCGGCTGTGCCCCGGCGGTCGCCCAGTGCCTTCAGGAGCGGCAGGGCGGCTTCGAACTCCGCCAGCGCCTCCTTCAGGTGCCGGGAGCGACTGGCGGTCATACCCAGACCATTGTGGCAGGCCGCCTGGCCTGCCAGATGCCCAAGGGATACGTACTCCTCCAGGCCCCGGGCGAAGCTCTCACGGGCTTCCGGGAGAGCACCCCGCAGGTAGGACAGCATGCCCTGAGCAAAGAGACGACCCGGGCCAGGGCTCAAGCCAATCTGATCCATGAGGGATGTCGACTCCCCCAGCGCCTGCCGGCTGCGCTGCAGCAGGACCAACTGCTTGAACGGTTTGGGATGTGATCGATCCAGCGCCGCCATCTGGCCGATCAAGGTCAGGACCCCCGCCCAGTCCTCATCCTGAGTGCGCTCAACGATACGGTCCTCGAAGCCGTTCATCTGCTGTTCGATGAAAAGCGCCGGGTCACCGCCGCGAGCAGGTGATCCCAGGAGAAGGAGCCAGAAACTTAAAAGAAGAGTCGCGGGCATGGTCTTGGGTCCATGGTATCCGATGATCCGGCCTGAATCCGTATGTTTCATGCTCATTCAATCCTATGCAGGACGAACGTCAATTTTCTTGTGAACCTTCCACACCGGCCCACGACTAAGTTAAGCACGGCCATGGAATATCTTTCGGCCGGAATCGCGCCCGCAGGAAAATGCCGGATCGGAGTGAAGTTTGAGTTGTCATCTGCCCTCAGATCAGCGTATTCTTTCTGCCTGGGAGGAGAACCATGAAAGCAGGATTCCTGATCCGTCACAGCTTGCTCTGGGCGGCCGTTGCCTGTCTATCGTTCGTACCTGTGCGGGCTTCCCTCTATGCATTTGTACCGGATCCGGCCGAATGCAACCCCGGTGGGGAGTGCAGTTGCCCGCCTGACACCGATTGCGATGATGATGAAGCCGGTGGTGGCTGGAACCCATCCTTCATCTGTCCGTTCGGAGAGGCGGACACCCTCGGTTCTCTCCTGGAGTGCCTGGCGGATGGATATGACAGCCAGGGGCCATCCTGTCCGCCCGTGACCACCGAAAACCCAACAACAACCATAGGCGACTACGATCAACTTCAGGAACTCCAGATGAACCCTCCCAGCCCGGATGATTGCAACGACCCCATGAGTCGCGAGGACTATCTCGTCACCCCTCTCCCCGCTCCCCAGTGGGGCATCAAGATCGTGCGCCTGGATGGGACCGAAACCGACCGCCTTCTGGCATGGGAGAATATCGCCGGCATCCTGGGAATCAACATCCAGGTGAATCGTGATGGTCTTGTCGCCCGCATCGCCCGGTTCACGCAAAGACCATCCCGTTCAGGCGGCATCATCACGGTCAGCGTGAACGGCTACTCAGTGGACCTGAACACCGGCCTCTATAAATCCGCCGACGCTCTCAGCGACTCGCTGGCGGCCAGTTATCGCCAGGCCGGATTCGAGGTGGTCTCTCATGGCGATTATCTCTACATCGTCAGCGCCCCGCTGAGCCTGGGCACCATCACCGATCTGGGCATGGTTTCCACAGACAGGACGATCACCAGCACCGATCTGGCCCTCCTGCCCCTTGAGGAGACCGGGATTCTTCTGTTCGTAGATCCTGCAGCGGGCCTCAGTGAGCCGCTCTCTGCGGTGCCCTCGGGTGATGCCGTCATCTCGGCCGGTGGCAAATTATCAAGATCCAGGAAATAGGGCCAGATCGAACCCCGGCTTCAACGGCCAGTGTGCGGGCGACCGGGCTTTTGCGCCCCCTTCCAGCGCAACTTTGCCAGCAGGGCCAGGGCTTTGCGCCGGCAATGCCAGACTCTTGATTTGACGGTGCCCACAGGAACACGGATTCGTCGGCCAACCTCTTCATAGGACAACCGTTCCATGAAGATCATGCGCCAGAGATTGCGGCATGAAGGAGGCGAGCGCAGGAGGACCTGGTGGATCAGTCGGTGCTCTTCCAGCGCGGCCATGGATCTGTAGGGGTTGTCACCGGTGGAGCGCGTCTCCAGGAAGGATCCTTCCGGCACGGTCCGGTCCCTGTATTCCTTGCGCAGGCAATCGATGGCCGTGTGGTGAGTCATGCGGCCGATGTAGGTTTTGAGCGCAGACCTGTGCTCGAATCGGTCGCCTCTCAGGTTCTGGATGAGCTTGCCATGAACCACCTGGCAGATATCGTCCACTTCCCGGGACAGAACCGGGTAGCAAATCTCGATCTCACGCCGAATCCAGGAATCCAGTTCCTGGATTGTCGACCGTTCCCCGGCCAGGTAGTCCCGGATACGCCTCTTGTCGGCATGAATTCCCAAGGCTGATTCCTCTTGGTGAGTTATACACCGGAACGCTCCTGAACACACTTCTTCCGGCAGGCGCAGCCTCTTTTTTTGAACCTGCGTGCGCCTGCGCCGACAAAAGAAAAAGAATGGCCAACGTATGCGGCGAAAAAAGCGCGCCCTCGGGGTACGCGCATTTTATTCGCGCATCACCCTGGAGGGAGGAACGATGAAGACATTGAGAGCAGGAATCATCACAACCGCCGGTGCAATCCTTTTGATCACGGCGCTCACGCCCTTGGCGCTGTCTGATGAAAGCACTTCCATTGAACCGGCCACGTCACCCGCGGATGCTTCCCAGGTCCTGCCTGCGACCCACGAAGTAGCCCGCAAGAGAGGCGACGGCAATCTCGTCCCCAGCGGCTGCCTGTCCAGCACGCCCCTGACCTGCGCCGATCTGCCCTCCACCTACAACAGCACCTGTTCGTGTTCTTCGACACTTCAGCCGGTCAAGTGCAGAAGTTGCGACGGAGGCAAGGGACAGGTTCTGAAAACGACCTGCACCATAGATTTTACCTGCAACAGCCCGATCTGCGACCTACAGCAGAATATTACGCGTACATCCCTGTCCTGCGCCACCTGAGGCGCTGCCAATGGTTTCAGCGGATTCAGACGAGACATGGCAAGGGCCGGCGGCTCGCACGAGCCGCCGGCCCTCGTCTATGGGACATAAAGACTCGTGCTGTCTACGTGGGCTCTTCGTCCGAGCCTTCAAGAATCCCCTCGAAGAGGAAGGTCGAGAGGTACCTCTCCCCCGTATCGGGCAGCATGGCGAGCAGGGATGAACCCTCGGGCGCCTTCTCCGCCACCTTGCAGGCGGCGGCAAAGGTGCCTCCGGACGAGACACCGCAGAATATCCCCTCCTGCACTGCCAGTTCCCGCGCCGCGTCCCGGGCCTCCACGTCGGTCACCAGGACGATCTCGTCGTAAACCTCGCGATTGAGCACGGCGGGAATGAAATCGGTCGTCCATCCCTGGATCTGATGGGACGCCCACTCCTTGCCGGAGAGGGTCGCAGCGCCGGCCGGTTCGACGGCGATGACCTTCAACTCCGGACGGGCTAGCTTGAGGATTTCGCCGGCACCGGTGATGGTCCCCCCCGTGCCGATCCCACTCACGAAGTAATCCAGCCGCCGGTTCGCAAAATCACTCAGGATCTCGGGACCGGTTGTATTGCGATGGTATGCGGGATTGGCCGGGTTCTCGAATTGCTGCGGCAGGAACCAGCCATGTTTGGCGACCAGTTCCTGGCATTTTTTTACCATCCCGGTGGCGCGCTCGGCAGGAGGTGTGAGAATCACCTTCGCACCCAGGGCACGCATGAGTTTCCGCCGCTCGATGCTGAAGCTTTCGGCCATGACGGCGACGAAGGGGTAGCCCTTGGCGGCACAGACCATGGCCAGAGCAATACCCGTATTGCCGGAGGTCGGCTCCACAACCGTCATGCCTGGCTTCAGGGCTCCCGAGCGCTCACCATCTTCGATCATGGCAATGGCCAGCCGGTCCTTCACCGAGCTCATGGGGTTGAAGGCCTCACATTTGACGTAGATGGTCCTGTGCGCCGGGGCCAGCTGGTTGATGCGCACCACGGGTGTGTTGCCGATGGTATCCAGAATGCTGTCGTAAATCACAGAGCACCTCGAAAGCGTGGCAGATGTCAGGCTCCACGCCAGGACGGTTGCACGGGGGCCTCCTCCGGGCCTGCCCCCAGTACGGTTCAATCAGGCACAGCATCACGACCAGCGATGCCCAGTTCGCCGGCATGGGGTTTCAACGCGTCGATAATAAACTGAATATGCTCCGACAGATCCGTTCCCAGGATCTCGACACCGGCGGAGATTTCCGCCCTCTCCACCTTGGCGGCAAAGGCCTTGTCTTTCAGCTTCTTCTTGACACTCTTGGGCGCCAGCGTGCTGACACCTTCCGGACGCACGAGGCAGGCCGCCACGATGAAACCTGTCAGTTCATCACAGGCCAGCAACGCCTTGTCCAAGGATGTCTCATAGGGGACATTCCATTTTGTGTAATGAGCGGAGATAGCATGGGCAATGTGATCCTCTCCCCGCTCTCGCAGCCAGGTAACGATGCGGAGGGGATGCTCTGCAGGCCACTGCTCATAGTCGGCGTCATGCAGTATGCCTGCGATTCCCCATGACTCCTCGTCAGCGGCACCCTGACCGTAGCGATGCGCCGCCTGGCGCATCACAATTTCAACGGCCCGAGCATGTTTCCGCAACGATGCCGTGGTCGTCCAGGCGGTCAGCTGCAGCCAGGCCTCTTCCCTGTTCATGGGCATGACAGGATCCACTCATGGAGAGTTCCAGTTCTCTCTCGAATGCCTCGCAGCATACTCCTTTAGGCGTTAGAAGTGAAGTTTCATGGGGTCTATACTCCGGAAAGCCTTTTTTATCCGGCAAGGAGTTTCCCATGGCAGCACAGACCCGCGCGCGAACCAGAATTCCAGGGCAAACCATGGCCCTCGCTCTCCTTCCCATCCTCCTGGCCGCACCCGCCTGGGCCGCCGAGATGTCTGAAACCGTCCTTCCCAACGGCCTGCGGGTCGTCCTGCGCCGGGTTGAAGGCAATCCCGTGGTCTGCTCGGCGGCACCGCCACCAGCCAACCCGACCAGTGGTCGCCGGCCGTGGTGCGTTGAGAGCGAAGCAGCACCGCATTCGGGCACATTTCCCGGTGAGTCCGGTGTGGTTCCCGGGTGGTGATCAGTTCAGTGGTTCAGGGGCTCATCGGGCCCGCATTTTGTCTGGCCGACGATCACGTCACCTTCTTCTCGGCAACTCCCACCCGGATCTTCGCTCCCCCCCCCGCCGGAGCCCCTGGTGGGGTCCACCACGATGGCCGTGGCCGAACCCAGGTGGCTGGAGATCACCGTCACGAAGCTGGGCTTGCTGGGTTCGATCGACGACCAAACATACCGCTCTGTAGCCGCATCAAAGTCCATGAGACCGAAGCCGTCGACGGTCAGAAGAGCGTCCGGGTTCCCCGTGCTGGTGGCCTCCACTTCCAGCCGGCTCTGTGTCTCGATCCAGACCGCTCTGACGATGGACACAACGTCCACGGGAATGTTGCCGTCAATGCTGCCGTCGCAATCATCATCCACGCCGTTATCGGGCACTTCGACGGCCCCGGGATTGATACTGGGATTGTCATCGTCACAATCCCCCTGGCAGGTTGTGTAACCGTCCAGATCGAGGTCAAATCCATTGTCAATCACCCCATCACAGTCCTGATCGATGCCGTCACAGATCTCCAGGGCGCCCGGGTTCACGTCGGGATCATTGTCATTGCAATCGGAGGTAGTGTCGAAACCGTCCCCATCCACGTCCACGAATGAATTGTTGATAATGCTCAGGTCGTAAGTGCCATATTCACCCACGCTGGAGATGCCCCGGCTCACCTCGATATAGAACTGGTCGGTGCGGGGAGAGGTCCAGTCGATCCGCGAGGATTTGTCACTGGCCGAACGGTCGTGATTCACGGCCAGCAGGCTGACACCATCGCTGTCCCAGAGGCGCAATGATGTGTCGGCACCGCTCAGAAGATTGAGTGTTTCCAGGGTATACTCGGAACCTGCACTGGCCTGGAAGGAATAGGAATCAACATCCAGGGCCCCTGCTCCGTCCATATCCGGATCCCGAAAAAAAGAAGCATGAATGGGGGGAGCGTTGACCACGAAGGGCGAAGCCTGGGTATAGACATCATTGACTTCCCATTCATCCTCCACAAATTCGATTCCGAGCCGTAGAGAGATGTCCAGCATGGGAACCAGGGTGCCGACCTCGGGCGGGTTCAGGAACCAGCTGTCCCAGAAATCCTCCAGGGAGTTCCTGGTCGTGGTCAGGAGGGGGCCGGTCATCATGCTCCAGACATCATCGTCTCCCACGGAGATGCTGTCTATACCGTCGTCGGTCCCAGGAGTTAGATCCGGTGTGGTCGGGCTGTCCACCATGTCCCAGAGAAACATGAAAACATTCACTTCTCCCGCGGCTCCCGTGCAAAAGTACAGGGTGTCCGTTTCAAGATCGGCCAGGCGAACGATATTGCCGGGACCGGGCGCCCCGTTGGAGCGCAGATAGATGTTGCTCCGGGCCTCGCCATGAACGCGACGCACCGAATTGCCCCAGTAGGTGGCAAACCCCTCATTGAAGGCCAGCCTGACATCCACATCACATTGCGAGAATGTGTGGAATCCGCCTGGCGAATGGGAAATCGAGTATTGGTGCACCGCATAGTGCCCCATCTCATGCAG
>JAPUKF010000280.1 GCA_027295805.1 Acidobacteriota bacterium
CTGGCCACGACGCTCTTGCGCGGGATCAGCGCCGCTCTCTCCAACCTTGTGTTGGTCCTGCTGACCATCGGCTTCATCCTGGCCGAGGCGGCCGGTCTGCCCGAGAAACTGTCGGCTGCGTTCGGGCAGAATCTGGATCTCGGCCACCTGGAAACATGCCGGCAGCAGGTCCAGAGCTACCTGGTCATCAAGACCCTCATGAGCCTGGTGACCGGGTCCATCATCGCCATCGTCCTCGCCCTCATGGGCGTGGACTTCCCACTCCTCTGGGGCGCTCTGGCGTTTCTCCTCAATTTCATTCCCACCATCGGCTCCATCATTGCCGCCCTGCCGCCCCTTCTTCTCAGTCTCGTCCAACTGGGCCCCTGGTACGCCCTGGGCGTGATGGTTCTCTTCCTGGCTGTGAACATGATCATCGGCAATATCCTGGAGCCGGCCCTCACCGGGCGGCAACTGGGCCTCTCGCCCCTGGTGGTGTTCGTGTCGCTGCTTTTCTGGGGCTGGGTGTGGGGTCCGGTGGGCATGATCCTCTCGGTTCCTCTGACCATGATCATC
Source organism: Acidobacteriota bacterium (assembly GCA_027295805.1). Taxonomy (GTDB): domain Bacteria; phylum Acidobacteriota; class Polarisedimenticolia; order SMYD01; family SMYD01; genus SMYD01. Next base: position 556 of record JAPUKF010000280.1, read on the forward strand.
AAGATCATCCTGGAGAACACCCAGGACATGCGCTGGGTGGCGACTTTGCTGGACGCGCGCCCGCGTCCGGCCCGGCCGGACGCTACCCCCGAACCACGGACCTGACGCCGGGAAACAGGCGGCAGCTCCGCAGCCGCGGGACAGGGGCACCGGGTATTGTCACGCCGTCAGTATGCGGTCGTAGCAGGCGACCCCGACTTCTTATACAGCAACCACGTCGCCATGAATCCCAGGAGGATCATGCCCGCACAGATGGCCCACCCTGATTCGCTGCCATATAAGGTCGGGTAATGGTTGCTCACCATGAGAAAGACCAGCGGCACCGACATGTAGGTGTTGTGTTTCGAACGGATGGTCGCCATGGCGACCCGCTGGCCGTCCGGTTTCTCGCCCCCGGCAATGGCCCGTATGATCCGTTTCTGACATGGCCAGATGCGCATCCAGACGTTGGCCGCCATACAGGTGCCCAGCAGCGCGCCTATCACAATGAACATGCCGCGGCCGGTGAAGATGCCACCCAGCCAGCGGGCCAGCGCCGCCAGCATGATCAACGACACAATAGTTCCGGCAAAGGGCATGTTTTTCATGGGAGTGAGCCACATCAGGTCATAGATCATGAATCCCACCAGCAGTACGGCAAAGGCCAGCAGGGTGGCGCTGCCCTCCGTCCAGGCTGAGTCGGGTTCTACCAGGGCGCCACCCATGGAATAGACCAGGCCCAGGAGCAGGATACCCGTGACCCAGGTCCAGAGTGCGGTCCAACGAAACCAGTACAGGGCGCGGGGCAGAAGTTCCGGCACGACCTTGCGCTTGACATCGGCGTCCAGAGCGGGCATCACACGGCTGTTGACAAAGTTGAAGAAATAGAGATGGCCTATCCATGTGATACCCGCCACCACATGGATCCAGCGGAAACTCAGGTTCATCCACTGACTGAGGTCCGGGTTCATTCGGTCTCCTTACCTGGCCTCCCGGTTCTGAGCAGCCGCACGGGTGACACCGGATAATCCGGGGGCCGTGCCAGCGGGGGGGCATGGCCTTGCAGTCTACGCAGCACCCACCTGAAACGCAACCGGGAGGCTAGCGCCCAAGCCCCTCCAGGAACAGTCCTTTCCCTCAGGGCGACAGCCCGCTAGACTCCCTGCACTTATGTGTCCCGTATGCGGCGAACCGATGCTCTCGTTCCAGTGGGAGGCGGTGGAGATCGATCGCTGCCCCCGCTGCGCCGGCGTCTGGCTCGACGCCGGAGAGTTGGAAACCATGCTGGGAGCAACGGGCCTGGCCAGCGGGCCTCTCAGCGCGGCCCTGGCGGTGGCACGCGATGGGGTTCGCAGCCGCCGCCGCTGTCCCCGCTGTCCCCGGCGGCTGCGGGAGATCCGCCTGGCGACATCGCCTGCGATCGTCCTGGATCGCTGCAGCCGGGGACATGGACTATGGTTCGACCAGGGTGAAGTCGCGCAACTAGTGCGCTGCTTCTCGGTCGGAGAAGAAGGACTGGTCGCGCGCTTTCTGGGCGATCTGTTCCATGACGGCGCCGAGCCGGCGCCTGGGAGGTGATGTTCATGGTCCTCGTTCTGGGAATTCTACTGGCCCTCATGGTGGGCGTCGCCCTCTGGGCCATGGGCATCTACAACGGCCTGGTCGCTCTTCGCAACCAGGTGAAAAACGCCTGGTCCCAGATCGACGTGCAACTCAAGCGCCGACACGACCTGATCCCCAACCTGGTGCAGACGGTGAAGGGGTACGCCGGGCATGAGCGCGAAACACTGGAGAGTGTCATTGCCGCCCGCGCGCGGGCCGTCTCCGCCCAGGGCGTGCAGGAACAATCCCAGGCGGAGCAGGGATTGTCGGGAGCCCTGGGGCGTCTCATGTTGGTGGTGGAGCAGTACCCGGATCTCAAGGCCAATCAGAACTTTCTCTCTCTCCAGGAGGAAATCACCTCCACCGAGAATCGTATCGGCTTCTCCCGCCAGCACTACAACGATTCGGTCATGACCTACAACACGCGGATCCAGAAGTTCCCCGACAACGTGGTGGCCGGCAATTTCTCCTTCACCGCCGAGAATTTCTTTGAATTGCAGGAGGAGGCGGCTCGCGAAGCGCCCAAGGTTTCGTTTTAACCTCTCAGGACCCGGGGTCAGCAAGTCATCATGTGGGAGGCGATTCGAGCCAACCGGCGGCGTTCACGCCTGCTGATCGGTCTCATGGGCGGCCTGTTGGTGGGCGTGGGGGCCGTGGCGGCTGCCGCCCTCGCAGGGCCGGACATGGCCTGGGCCGGTGGTCTCCTGGCCCTGGGGGTCTGGGGCATCCTGCTGGCCCTGGCCCTGTCC
>JAPUKF010000281.1 GCA_027295805.1 Acidobacteriota bacterium
CCCGGCCGCGGCCGGCGAGCCAGGGCGGGAGGGGGCACCATCGGCCGCCAGATGCGAGCCGCTCGACGAGCGCGGGCCGCGCCGGGGTCGTGATGCAGGTCGGCGCCGTGGGCGAGTCGGAACTCGTCCGTCGGATCGCCGCTCGCTTCCCCCGACCCTCCCGCTCTGGTGAAGTTCTCCTGGGCATGGGGGATGACGGCGCTCTCCTGCGACATCCGGCTGGTTCTCTGCAGGTCATCACGACCGATCTGCTCCTGGAGGATGTCCATTTTCGTCGTGCCTGGACACCATTCGACCTTCTGGGGCACAAGGCACTGGCGGTGAATCTCTCGGACGTGGCCGCCATGGGGGCCGCGCCGGGGCCTTTCTTTCTCAACCTGGGCCTGCCGCAGGATTTGCTTCTTTCCGACTTCGACGCGCTCCTGGATGGCCTGGCCGGCGAGGCGCGGCAGGCGGGGGACATCGTCTTGGCCGGGGGGGACACCTGCGCCAGCAGTTGCCTGCATATCGGGGTGACTCTCACAGGGCAGGTCCGGCCAGAGCGGGTGATTCGCCGGGAAGGAGGGCAGCCCGGCGATCTCATCACCGTCTCCGGACCCCTGGGTGACGCCGCGGCAGGACTGCTTCTTCTGGAAGCCGGCTGGCGAGGGTCGACCACGGCGGCCGCCGCTGCAAGGCCCGCTGGCGGACCCCTGGATGTGCCGGATCAGGTGGCAACGGCAGCGCTGGCGGCTCATCTCCGTCCGGTTCCCTGTCTTCGGCTGGGTCAAGATCTGGGCGGGAAGGTCAGCGCGGGGATGGATCTCAGCGATGGCGTGGCCGCTGATCTGCCCCGTCTGTGCGCCGCCAGTGGTTGCGGTGCGCGGGTCGAGCTGGATCGGATCCCGGTGGGCGCACCGGCCCGGGCACTGTTCGCCGCGGTGGGAATGGATGCTCCCAGGGCAGCCCTGGCCGCCGCTGAAGATTACAGCCTGCTGGTGACGGTGACCCGGGAAGCATGGCAATCCGGCCTGGGCGCGGACCACGGTCTGGCAATCATCGGGCGCCTGGTGGCGGCGAGGGAGGGGCTGGCCCTGCTGGTGGACGGGGTCGAAGAGGCCTGGCCCGAACCCGGATTCCACCATTTCTCCCGTCCTTGACCGATCGCGGAAGCCATTGTAATTTAAGGACTTCCGCCTATCTTTCCGGAGCGGGAAGAAGATCTTGTCGCAGCGGCGGCGGAGTGGCTAGACGGACCAGCGCGACCGGCCGTATGTAAGGTTTGGACCGGATCGGGCCGCGCTCGATCTTGGCCCGGCATTGCCGGGCCTGATCCCGGAGACAGGGATGACCGACGAGGCGCGGCTCATTGCGGCGGCGGGCCGGGGTGACCGGAACGCTTTCGAAAAGCTGGTCAGCGGTCGTCAGGAGAGGGTCTTCTGGACGGCCTATCAGGTCGTTGGACATTTTGAGGATGCCCGGGATGTCGCTCAGCATGTCTTCATTCGTCTCTGGCAGGTCTTGCCGCGTTATCGTCCAGGATTATCATTTGACTCCTGGCTCCACCGCATCACCATCAACCTCGCCATTGATGCCTGCCGTCGGCGCCGCGCCCGCCCTGAGGTGGTCGGCAGCGAAGGGTCTGAACCGGTCGCTGAGCCTCTCACTGCATCGCCGTTCCAGGACCTTCGCCAGCGGGAAGTCCAGCGCATTTTTCTGCGCCTGGCACGGAGGCTCTCGCCCCGGCAGCGGGCTGTCTTCGTCCTCAAGGAGATGAACGACCTCAAGACAACTGAGATCGCCAAGATCATGAAACTCACACCATCCACTGTTCGCAATCATCTTCACCAGGCCCGCAAGGAGTTGCGCAGGGGGCTGGCGCGCGACTACCCCGAATACATGCCCAAGGGGTCTGCAGGTAAGGAGACGCCATGAACAGCGACTGCAGGAGGGCCATGGACCGGCTGGAGCTCTCGCGGCAAGAGCGCCTGGCCCCACACCTGCGCGCGCGTCTTCAGGATCACCTGGGCGATTGCCCGGCGTGCCGGCAGGAGCAGCAAGACACCGAGCCGCTGGATCTCTTCGCCGGCTTGACCCGGGGCGGCCTGCCGGCGGGCGTGGAGAACTATATCCTGGGTGGGTTGAGGGTTGAGGAGGAACGGCGAGATGATGGCGTGTGGTCTGTCGCTTCCATCTGGCCGGCCCTGGCATCACTGGCTGCCGCGGCGGCGCTGGTAGTGGTCTGGGCTCTCTCCGGGGCGAATCCCGTGGCGCCTGGGACCGACCTCTGGCTCGAGGCTCACGCCATGAACGATGTGGTTGCGACCGTGGAAGACATCCGCTCACCCACAGCGGAAATCCTGGCTCTCTCCCTGCCCGAGCCGTCCGGCGGACGCACCGAAATCATCCTCATCGTGGATGGGAGCATGGACCTGTGAAGTCCCGGTGGCGCATTCTTGCCGCGTTGGCGCTGGCTTCAACGCTGCCCATGTCGTGGACCGTGGCTGCGGAACCACCGGCGGAGGACCAGGGCTTCACGACGCGGGCATTCGTGATTCACCACAAGGATCCTGATGATGTGGTGGCGTTGATCCGTCCGGCCCTCTCCCCGGATGCCGCCATCCTGATCCAGTCCCGGATCCGCACCCTGTCGGTGACGGATCACGAACCCAATCTGGACGCAGTGGATGCCCTCATCCGGAGCTTCGACCTGCCCCCGCGGGATGTCAGGATGACGATCAATCTCCTGCGCGCATCGCGGGACCTGAAGGGCTCCAAGGCCCGCATTATCCCGGGGCAGTTACCTCTCAGTCTGCGAGAACTGACCAACTGGCTGGATTACGAGTTGCTGGGTGGGATGACCATCCAGATCAGCGAGTCGGAGGAGTCCACGTTGCGCCTGGGAGACGAATACCGGGTGCGCTTCCAGGTGAACATGGTCGATGATCGCAACGAGCGTATCCGGCTCAAAAGTTTTATCCTGGAGCGGCGTGTGGCGGCAGCGGTAGGCGGCGAAACCTACGTTTCTCTTTTTGACACTGTCGTTAATCTGAAATCGGGCACGCCCTACGTATTCGGCGCCACCCGGGGCAAGGATGCCCAGCGTGCGATTTTCCTGACCATCACGGCCAGGATTGCACCCTAGGGGATCTGATGGCGGAATTCATCTGCACACTGGCAACGGCCGGCGGCCAGGTGGTCCAGCGCACCATGACCGGCGCGTCGGAGGAGGCTGTGCGCACAGCGCTGGCCGACCAGGACATCCTTGTCCTTTCACTGCGCCGCAAGATGGGGTTGGCCCTGCCGTTCATGGGCCCGCGCCGGCATGTATCCGCAAGCGAATTCCTGGTCTTCAACCAGGAACTGGCGGCCTTGATCAAGGCTGGTCTGCCCATCCTGGGCAGCCTGGACATGCTCATCGAGCGCCAGAAAAATCAGGCCTTCCATCAGGCTCTGGTCTCGATTCGTGACGACATTCGGGGCGGCGCATCGCTGTCGGAGGCGTTCAAGAATCAGGGTGCGCTCTTCCCGCCTCTCTTCGCCACATCCCTCGCCAGTGGCGAACGCTCGGGGGAAATCGCCGCGGTTCTGGAGCGTTATATCAGTTACAGCCAGAGCGTCGCGGAAGTGAAAAAGAAAATCATTGCGGCGGCCGTCTACCCCCTGATCCTCATGTTTGCCATGACCATCGTGATCTTCATCATGATCATTTTCGTCTTTCCCATGTTCGGCGAGTTCTTCTCAACCATGAAGGCCGATCTGCCCCTGCCCACCAAGGTCCTGCTGGGTGTATCCGGATGGTTGGAGCAGCATTACCTCTTGATGTTCGGGGGGATAGCCGTGGTCGTGGGCGGATTCCTCTGGTGGAAACGGACTCCGGCTGGTACCCGCGGGGTGGACAGCATCAAGTTCCGGCTGCCCATCATCGGCCAGATCCTCCACTATTATTCGGTGACGCGCTTCACCCGCACCCTGGGCACTCTCCTCTCCGGTGGCATCCCCATGGTGGGATCCCTGCAGATTGCCAGCCGCACGGTGGGCAACAGCGTCTTTGGAGAGAAGCTGGAAGAGGCAGGCCAAAGAGTCCAGGAGGGCGGGTCCCTCTGGGAGTCACTGGAGGCCACCGGGCTCATGCCGGAGATGGCCGTGGGGATGATCCGGGTGG
>JAPUKF010000282.1 GCA_027295805.1 Acidobacteriota bacterium
ACTCCTGGGGATCTTGACGCTGGCCATGATCCTGCTGGCCCGGCTCTTCATGATGGACGACTTCGCTGTTCAATACGTTGCCGAGCATTCCAGCCGCAGCACACCCGCGTTGTACAAATTCACGGCCCTGTGGGGTGGCCAGTCCGGCTCGCTCCTTCTCTGGGTCTGGATCCAGAGCGTCTACACGGCCGCTGTGGTGCTTACCAACCGGCGCAAGAACCGTGATCTGATGCCCTATGCCAACGCGGTGCTGTCGGGAATCACGGCCTTCTTCCTCGTCACCCTCTGTTTCGCCTCCAACCCTTTTCTGCGCCTGGCTGTGGCACCGGCCGACGGCGCCGGCCTGAATCCCCTCCTGCAGAACGCCATGATGGCGATTCATCCGCCGACCCTCTATGTGGGATACGTTGGGTTTTCGGTTCCCTTCGCGTTTGCCATGGCCGCTCTGGCCACGGGTCACACGGGAGATACCTGGATCCGCTCCAGCCGCCGCTGGACCCTCTTCACCTGGTTCGTTCTGGGCACCGGCATTCTCCTGGGTTCATGGTGGGCCTATCTGGAGCTGGGCTGGGGCGGGTACTGGGCCTGGGATCCGGTGGAAAACGCATCGCTCATGCCCTGGCTTACCGGCACCGCCTATCTTCACTCTGTGATGATCCAGGAGCGCCGCCGCATGCTCAAGGTCTGGAACATGGTGCTCATCACCGCCTCATTCGCCTTGAGCATCCTGGGCACGTTCATCACCCGCTCCGGCATCATTTCATCGGTCCATTCCTTTGCTCAGTCGTCGGTCGGTTATTTTTTCCTGTACTTCCTCCTGGCCATCATCTTCGCCAGCATCGCCTTGATTCTCTACAGGCTGCCCGAACTGTCGGCTCAGAACCGTGTGGAGTCGATTGTTTCCAAGGAAAGCTCGTTCCTGTTCAATAACGTCCTGCTGCTGGGCATCACGTTCGCGGTCCTGTGGGGGACCTTGTTTCCCATCCTGTCGGAATGGGTGCGAGGCACCAAGATCACCGTCACCACATCGTGGTTCAATCACTTCAATGTTCCCCTGGGCCTTGCTCTCCTGGCCTTGATGGGCATCGGGCCGCTTCTGGCCTGGCGCAAGACCACCACGGCGCTCCTGGTGCGCAATTTCCGCTGGCCGGTGGTGATCACCGTGGCCGGATCCGTGGCCCTTCTCATCCTGGGTGTGCGGGATGTCATGGCCACCATCTCCTACACCTTCTGCCTCTTTGTCCTGGCCTGCACGGCCGCTGAATTTCTTCATGGCGCTACCGCACGTCGGCGTCTGCACGGAGAGGGTCTCGTGTCCTCTTTCGTCAACCTGATGGGGCACAACAAGCGTCGCTATGGCGGCTATATCGTGCATGTGGCCATTGTCATGATCTTCCTGGGCATCACGGGGTCGTCGGCTTTTCAGCAGGAGACCACGGCGACCGTCAGGCCCGGGGAATCGTTCACGCTTGCGCACTACACGCTGACATTTCAGGAAGTGACCTTCAAGCGCACAGCCCGGGCCGACAGCTTCACGTCGCGGGTCGATGTGGCCCGCTATGGCAAACCGGTGGGGACCCTCCATCCGGCCAAGGAGTTCTTCCCCTCTTTCCGCAATCAGCCGGCCACCGAGGTCGACATTTATCACGCTCTCAGTGAAGATCTTTACGTGGTGCTGCTGACAACAACGGACGACGGCGGCGCAACCTTCAAGGTCTACATGAACCCCCTGATCTCCTGGATCTGGCTCGGGGGCGTGGTTTTCCTCTGCGGCGGTTTCATCACCATGCTTCCCGATGTGCGTGAGCGCCGTTTCGCCTACCAGGCCTCCCTGGAATTGAAACGTGTCACCGCCTAGACGCGCACGGACCCTGCTCCTGGCAGTCGGTCTCACCTTGGCTCTCTTGCCCGCCGGGCTGCCGGCGGCGGCCAGCCAGGCCGACGTGGACCTGGTCGGCGAGCAACTGGTCTGCTATTGCGGTTGCTCGGGGCTCACGGTGAAGGCCTGCACCTGCGGAACCGCCGACGCCATCAGGGAGAAGATCGCCTCGCAGCTCGATGCGGGGATGTCCCCCCCAGAGGCGGTGGCGGCCTGGGTTGCCGAACGAGGGGAGCAGGTTCTGGCAGTGCCCACCCGGGAAGGGTTCAACCTGGTGGGCTGGTTCATGCCGTTTGTAGCCACTTTTCTGGGCCTGCTCATGGCCACCGTGATTGTCCTGCGCTGGCAGAAGCAGGCCGTGGCCGAGACGACGAATCCCCAGGAGCCCGGCCCGGAGGACCCTGACAACGCCTACCTGAAGCGCGTCGAACAGGACATGAGAAACCTGCACCACTAGGAAGCTCCCATGACCCTGTCCATCATTCTGCTGGTCCTGGCCGGCGCCCTTGCTTTCACGCTGGCGCCTCTCTTCCAGAACCAGACCGGTCCTGCAGCCAATCCCGATCACAAGGCCCTGGATGCTTTCGCCGATGCCACCTCCCGGCGTGATGCCTGCTACGAAGCGCTGGCAGATCTGGAGTTTGATTTTGCCGCCGGCAAGATCTCACAGGAGGACTTCACTCGCTTGAAACAGCAGTACCAGACGGCTGCGGTGGCCGCTCTCAAGGATCTGGACGCCATGGCAGCGGCAGGAACCCATTGATTCCTGTCGACGAGCCCCTTCTCTCCCTCAGACGCATATCCCGCGCCTACGGCCGCATCCGCGCGCTCTACAGAGTCACCTTCGACGTCTATCCAGGCGAAGCCATCGCCCTCTTCGGCGCCAACGGCGCCGGGAAGACCACCCTTTTGCGCGTGGCTTCCACCCTGTTGACACCCAGCGGGGGGGAGATCCTGTACCGCGGCAAGGCCCTGGACGGCAATTCCCGCGGCGCCTACCGCCAGGCCATCGGCCTGGTAGGGCACGCAAGTTTTCTCTATGACGAACTCAGCGCGCGGGAGAACCTGCTGCTCC
>JAPUKF010000283.1 GCA_027295805.1 Acidobacteriota bacterium
AGGCATCCGGCCTGCAGTGGCTGGAACCGGCCCAGACGGCAGGCGGCAGCCATCCGTTCCTGTACAGCCAGGCCCAGGCGATTCATGCGCGCTCGTTCATCCCCTGCCAGGACAGCCCGGCGGTGCGCGTCACCTTCAAGGCCACCCTGAGAGTGCCCGTCGAATTGACGGCGGTCATGGCCGCCGCGCGCGCCGGCAACGACAGGGAAGGAACGGGCATCTTTCATTTCGAGATGCCCCTGGCGATTCCCTCCTATCTCATCGCCCTGGCCGTCGGAGACCTGAAGTTCGCCGAGGTCGGTCCCCGCACCGGCGTCTGGGCCGAGCCGCCCCTGCTGGAGAGATCCGCCGCCGAATTTGCCGACATGGAAAAGATGCTCAGCGCCACCGAGGCGCTTTACGGACCCTACCGCTGGCTGCGCTACGACATCCTGGTCCTGCCGCCATCGTTTCCGTTTGGCGGCATGGAGAACCCCATGCTGACCTTCGCCACGCCGACCATTCTGGCGGGCGATCGCTCGCTGGTGGCGCTGGTGGCCCATGAGATGGCCCACTCCTGGTCCGGCAACCTGGTCACCAACGCCACCTGGTCCGATTTCTGGCTCAACGAAGGGTTCACCACCTATATCGAAAAACGGATCATGGAGGCGGTCTACGGCCAGGAGCGGGCCGAGATGGAGTGGGTGCTGGGCCGCCAGGACCTGGACAACGAGATCGACGACCTGGCCGAGACACCGGCAGACCAGATCCTCCACATCGACCTGAGCGGCCGCGATCCCGACGACGGCATGACCCAGATCGCCTACGAGAAGGGCGCCCTGTTCCTCCGCCTTCTGGAAGAGACCTACGGCCGTGATGTCTTCGACCGCTTCATCAAGAAGTGGTTCGACGGTCATGCCTTCACCAGTGTCACCACGGCGACTTTTCGCGACGACCTGCAGACCCACCTCCTGGACACGGCAGCTCCCGTGGCCGGCGCCAAGGCTCCCGACCTGGATCTCTGGCTCACCGGGCCGGGCCTGCCCACCGACGCGCCGGCCTTCGCGTCCCAGGCGCTGGCGCGGGTGGATGAAGCCCGGGCAAGCTGGGTCGACGGCACCCCCAGCACCGCCGACCTCTCGGGGGCCGACTGGAATTACCAGCCGTGGCTCCACTTCGTGCGCGCCCTGCCCGCCGATCTGGACGCCGGCCGCATGGCCGAACTGGACAGCGCCTTCAATCTGACAGGGAGCGGCAACAATGAGATCCTGGCGGCGTGGATGCGCCAGTCCATACGCCACGGCTACCATGGCGTCGACGACCGCCTGGAGCAATTCCTGACCAGCGTCGGCCGGCGCAAATTCCTGGAGCCCCTTTACAGGGCCCTCATGGAGACGCCTGAAGGCCGGGTCCGGGGCCAGGCCATCTACCAGAACGCGCGTTCCCGTTACCACGCCATCGCGACCCGCACCCTGGACAAGGTCCTCGAAGGCGACTGAATTCATGGACACCATCGTCATCGGCGCCGGTGAAGTCGGGTATCACCTGGCCAAGGAGCTTTCCTCCCGCGATCATAACGTGGTTGTGGTGGACATCAGTCACGAGCGGCTGGAGCGCATCGAAGAACAGCTCGATGTCACCACCCTCTGCGGCAACGGCGCCCACCTGGATGTGCTGCAACGGGCCGAGGCGGAGAGTTGTGACCTGCTGCTGGCGGTCAGCAACAAGGACAACGTCAACCTGGTGGCGTCACGCCTGGCCAAGGGCCTGGGCGTGCGGCGCTCGGTGGTGCGCAGCACCGACGTGGAGGCGGTGGTCAGCCGCCGCGGTCTCTACAGTTCGCTGTTCGACGTGGACCTGCTCCTCTCCACCCAGCTCCTGACCACCAGCCGCATCGTGGAGACGGTGCGCCGCCATCACAACCAGGTCATCGAAGAATACCTGGGCGGCAAGGTTCAGATCCGGCGCGTTGCCGTGTCCGAGGGCAGCCGCGCCGCCGGCCGCATGGTGGCCGATCTCGGCCTGCCTTCACAGACCCTGGTGGTGGCTCTTTTTCGGGACGAGGAAGTCCTGGTGCCTTGGGGTGACACGGTCATCGAGGTGGGCGATCAACTGCTGGTGGCCGCAGCTTCCGGGCGTATGCCCCAGGTGGAGCAGTTGTTCAGCCAGGCCGACGAAGACCTGGGCACCATCATCGTCGCCGGCGGCGGGCGCATGGCCGTGGCGGTCTCCCAGGCCCTGATCAACTATGCCGTGCGCCTGAAGATCATCGAGCGGGACAAGTCCCGCTGCCGTGAGCTGGCCCAGATTCTCCCTCAGGCCATTGTCCTGCTGGGGCAGGCCACCGAGACGGCTCTTCTTAAAGAAGAGCACGTGGAAAAGGCCAGCCAGTTTCTGGCCATGACCGGCGAGGACGAGACCAACGTGGTGGCCAGTCTGCTGGCCCGCGACCTGGGAGCCGAGGGGATCGTGACCCTGGTGCACCGCCCCGACATGCTGGCTCTCTGCCAGCGCATGGGCCTGGACGGCACCGTTTCACCGCGCCTCATCGCCGCCGAGCGCATCCTTGAATACATCGACAGCGATTTCATCTCCAATATCGCCACCGTCGCCGGGGGGCGCGCCGAAGTGTTCGAGCGCGTGGTCTGCAAGGACAGTCCAATCGCCGGTTGCACCCTGGCCGAACTGAACCTGCCGCCGGGAGCGCTGGTGGTCTCGGTGCAGCGCGGCGATCAGATCTGGGTGCCCCACGGCAACGACACCATTGAACCTGGCGACCTGGTGGTTTTCTTCGCCGCGCGCCAGGTCCTGGAGGAGGCGGTCGCCGCCTTGCGATCAACCCGGCCGGCCGCCACCGAAGCCAGGTGAACTATCGTCTGACGGCGCGCCTGCTGGGCCTGCTGACACTGTTGCTGGCCACAAGCATGCTCATCTGCCTGCCGTGGGCCTGGGTGGATGAACAACCTGACGTTTTGTGGGCCCTGGGCAAGAGCATCCTGCTGGCAGCTGGTGTCGGGCTGGCGCTGCTCCTTCTGGGACAGGGCACAAGGGGGCAGAACATCGGCCGACGGGAGGGACTTCTGGTGGTGACGGGCGCCTGGGTCCTGGCCGGCCTGGTGGGCTCTCTGCCGTTCCTTCTGGCCGGTGTCATCCCGCGGCCGGTGGATGCGCTGTTCGAATCGGTCTCGGGGTTCACCACCACCGGCGCCTCGGTCCTGGTGGCCATGGAAGGCGTTCCCCGCGCCCTTCTATTCTGGCGCTCACTGATTCAATGGCTGGGGGGAATGGGCATCGTCATGCTGTTCGTGGCGGTGCTGCCCAGTCTGGGCATCGGCGGCCGTTTTCTCTATCGACAGGAAGTGCCGGGTCCGGCGAAGGCAGGCCTGAGGCCCCATGTGCGGGACACCGCCACCACCCTGTGGATGGTCTACATGGGGCTGACGGTGGCCGAGATCCTGGCCTTGAGCCTGGCCGGCATGAACTTCTTCGACGCCATCTGTCACACCTTTTCCACCATGGCCACCGGCGGCTTCTCCACGCACACCGCATCCATGGGTGCGTTTTCAGTTCACGCCCAGGCGGTGGTCATCCTGTTCATGCTGGCTGCCGGGGTCAATTTCACTCTTTACGCCAACCTGTGGCGCGGTGGCCACATCTGGTCGGGCACGCGCGGCGTGCGCAATTTCCTGCGGGATCCCGAGTTGCGTCTCTACCGGGGCCTGCTGGCGGTGGCAACCGTGCTGCTGGCCGGCTCCCTCATGGGCCATGGCGGGCACTCCCCCGCTGAGGCGTTACGCCTGGCCTCCTTTCAGGCGGTGTCG
>JAPUKF010000284.1 GCA_027295805.1 Acidobacteriota bacterium
GGCCGCCATCAACGCAGCGGCCCGGCGTAGCGGCGCGGAACTCCTGCCGGTGGATTCGGAACACAACGCACTGCACCAGTGCCTGCGCGCCGGTCGCCGGGATGAAGTCAAACGCCTGCTTCTGACCGCCAGTGGCGGGCCGTTCTGGGAGCGGGAGGCGGCCACCTTCGCCGCCATCACCGTGGAGGAGGCTCTCGCTCATCCCGTCTGGAACATGGGGCCGAAGATCAGCATCGATTCCGCCACCATGATGAACAAGGGGCTTGAAGTGATCGAAGCCCACTGGCTCTTCGACATGGACCCCGACCATCTATCCGTGCTGGTGCATCCCGGCAGCGTGGTCCATTCACTGGTGGAATACGTCGACGGCTCCCTGGTGGCCCAGATGGGATCGGCGGATATGCGTCACCCCATCCAGTATGCGCTGACATGGCCTGACAGGTGCCCGGGACAGTCCCGACACCTGGATCTGACGGCACTGCCGCCGTTGCGCTTTTACCAGCCGGATCCTGTGCGCTTCCCCTGCCTGGGGCTGGCTTATGAAGCCCTCAAGGCCGGTCCTCTGGTCCCGGCGATTCTCAACGGGGCCAATGAAGCTGCCGTGGCGGAATTTCTTGCAGGGCGCATGGGTTTTATGGATATTCCTCAGTGCCTGACCAGGGTGCTTGAGCGTGCCATGACTGACGAATCCATGCTGGGAGCCCATGGGGAACCCGGCGTGGACGATTGCCTGGAGGCAGACCGCTGGGGGCGGGAAGCCGCTCTGGCTGCCCATGAAACCCTCTGTCTGCCAGGTGAAGGAGAGACAACCAGATGAACATCGGGTTCGACAACGCCATTGCGTTTGTCATGATTTTCGGCATATTGGTCTTTCTTCATGAGCTGGGCCACTTCCTGGTGGCAAAGTATGCCGGAATCAGAGTGGAAGTGTTCTCTCTGGGCTTCGGCCCAAGGCTGGTGGGCTGGCGCAGCGGCGGCACCGACTATCGCATCTCCCTGGTGCCCCTGGGCGGGTATGTGAAGATGCTGGGAGAGGAAAGCGAGATGGAGCTGGTGGCGGACCCTCGAGATGCCGCTCCTGCAGAGGAAACGCCGCCTGCCCCTCCCGAGCCACATCCCGACGCCTTCACCTCAAAGACGCGCTGGCAGCGTTTTCTGGTCATGCTGGCCGGCGGCGTCATGAACCTTATTCTGGCGGTGCTCATCCTGGCCGGGGTCAACATGGCCGGTCGAGAAGAGCCTGTGTTTCTGAACGAGACGCCGCGGCTGGCCGGGCCTGTCGAAGGCTCGCCGGCGGCGGCGGCAGGTCTGCTGCGGGGCGACAAGGTGGTGGCCGTGGACGGTGACCCCATGACCGACTGGGAGGGCCTGCAGCAGGCCGTGCTGTTCAACCCCCGCCGCACCCTGACCTTCAGCGTGGAGCGCGGTGGAGAACGCCTGGAGATTCCGGTGGATATCACCCTGCCGCCTGACGAACTCCCACAGGCCCGTTACCGCATCGGGTATGCCGGACTGGGCACGCCGGCCTACGCTGTCCGCATCTGGCGGGTGGTTGAAGGATCGGCCGCCGACCGGGCTGGTCTGCAGGCGGGAGATTTCCTCCTGTCTGTCGCCGGAGAACCCATCCTGAACAAGGAAGATGTCGCTGTCCTGATCTCGGCCCGCCCCGAAGAGGACACCCTTATCAAAGTGCGCCGCGGTGATGCCATCCTGGAACTGCAGGCCACCCCGGAAGATCGGGAAGGCAAGGGTCTCCTGGGTGTGGACACGGGCCCCGAAATCACTCTGCGGGAATACTCGGCAGGGGCGGCCCTGAAAGCCAGCGTCAGCCAGAACATCGAGCGGGTCGGTATGTTCTTCACGGTCCTGGGCAAGTTGTTGACCGGCGGCCTCTCGGTGCGCGCCATCTCCGGTCCCGTGGATATCTTCATCTTTTCAGGAGCGGCCCTGCGCAGAGGCTGGATCCCCTACCTGGATCTCATGGCCCTTTTCTCCCTGCAACTGGGGATTCTCAATCTCTTGCCTGTGCCTTTTCTGGATGGCGGGCATATCGCCGTGCTCGGCATTGAAGGGATTCTCCGTCGGGATCTTTCCATGCGGATCAAGGAGCGCATCCTGCAAGTCGGCTTTGTGGGCCTGATCCTGCTCATGGGGCTGGTTCTTTACTCGGACATCGCGAAAAATTTCTTTTAACCGGTATGTTCAAGTAGGCAAAGGTGTGCCGGCCTTCCATCGCGAACTGGTGAAGCTGCTGGAAGCGGGACATCGCTGCGCCACCGCGACTCTGGTGGGCAGCGAGGGCTCCACGCCGGCCAAGCAGGGGCACCGGCTTATCGTGCTGCCCGGCGGTGCCATACGCTTCACCATGGGAGGCGGTCCCCTGGAAGCGATGGTCATTGCCGATTGTCTTGAGCAGCTGGCATGCGGCACTCACGCCCTGCGGGAATACCGCCTCGTACCTGAAGGAGAGCAGGCGGTGGGGATGGTCTGTGGCGGCACCGCCAAGGTCTTCATCGAGGTTCATGAACCGGAGCCGCAACTCATGGTCTTCGGTGCCGGTCATGTGGGACTTGAGATCCTGCGCATGGCACCTGCGCTCGGTCTGGCGTGCACGGTGGTGGACGATCGGGCCGAAATGCTGGCCGCGGATCGCTTCCCCGCCAGTGTCCGTACCATCCATTGCCCCCGGGCCTTCAGTGGCGATCTGCCGGCAACCCGCGAGGGCGGGTACGTGGTCATCGTCACGCGCTGCCATGAAACCGATCGCGAAATTCTCGCGCGCCTGGCGGATCGGCGGCTGGCCTATCTGGGCATGATTGGTTCCCGTCGCAAAGTCCGCATCGTCATGGATGAACTGAGGGAGCGGGGAATTCCCGCCGCATCCCTGGAGCGGGTCCGAGCGCCGGTGGGCCTGGAGATCGGTGCCCGAACTCCTGCGGAGATCGCGGTGTCAATCCTCGCGGAGATCGTCGCCGTCAGACACAACGTCCACGGGACGCTGACCTGGCACACAGCCAAACAGCGCTTGATCCCCACGGCCTGAGCTCCGTCCCGTAGCGGTACACCGTGCCCGCTGGCAGTCCCATGGTGGGCCGGAAGTGGAGACACCCCCCCTCGATGCCCATGCAGGGCCTCTCTCCGCCTGGTACCGGCCTTGCAATATGGGGCCGGTGACAACGCGCGTGGGCGCGGTGCCTGTCTTCAACGGCTCTCTCCGACAGGCACCGGCGCCCGCGCCCATCGGGCGGAAGCCCCAGGAGATCATCGTGACCCATATCTCGTGCGTGAAACGTCAACTGGCCGCCATCCTGGCAGTCGCCTGTCTCACCCTGACCATGGGCATACCGGCAGCGGTTGCCGCCGATGCCGGCACGGTCAACATCAATACCGCCGACGCACAGCAACTGGAGGCGCTGCCCCGCATCGGCCCCGCCATCGCTCAGCGCATCATCGCCTATCGTGAGAAGAACGGCGCCTTCAAGCGGCCTGCCGACCTGATGAATGTGAAAGGGATCGGCGAGAGCACCTTCTTGCAGTTGAAAGATCTGATCACCACCGGGCCGAAAGCCAAAAGGTGAACCTTACCGAGACAGGCCGGGCCGGAGGGGGTCTCTTCCGGCCCGGCCAGGGGGGATGGAGCCTGGCGGAACTTCTGGCGGCCATGGCCATCACGGCAATGGCCATGAGCCTTTGCCTGCCGCCGACTTTTACCTGGGCCCGGCGCCAGAGACTCCAGGGAGCCATCAGGCGCCTGGCGCAGGACCTTCAGGCCTCCCGCTGGCGCGCCCTGGCTACAGGCCGGGCGACGGGCCTTGTCTTCACCGTGGCCGCGGGCGGGGACCTGCGCTGGACCATCTACCACGATGGTGACGGAGATGGACTGCGCCGGGCGGATCTGGAGAGTGGTGTCGATATCAGCTTGAGCAGGGTGCGTCAACTTTCCCAGGTGGCGCCGGGAGTCCGCGCCGGCCTGCTCATGGGCACTTTCTCTGCGGGAGTTCCCCGCCTGCCGCCCCAGTCGGGGTGGATTACCAACCCGGAGGACCCGGTCAAATTCGGTGCCTCCGATATGGCTTCTTTTTCACCTCAGGGCAGCGCCACCTCGGGATCGCTCTATCTCACCGATGGGCATGACATGGCAGCGCTGGTGATCAACGGCATCACCGGCAGGCTGCGTCTTTTTCGTTTTGACTTGACGGGCCGTGACTGGAAGGAGATGAACTGATGGCAACCTTTGCTCCCCCTGCAACCGAAGACCGCAAACCCATCCGCACGTTTCGTGATCTCAAGGTGTGGGAAAAGGCTTTCAACCTGGCTGTGGATATCCATCGCCTGACCACCGGGTTTCCCCGGGAAACACCACAGGCGCTCCGGCAGGGATTGCACGAGTCGTCGGTGGCCATGACCACCCATATTGCCCAGGGGCACACCCATTCCTATCTCAAGGATTTCTTGCGCTGTCTCGATGCCTCTCTGGCGGCGCTTTCGGATCTGGAAACGCGCATTTTGCTGGCGCGTTCGCTGGATCTTCTGAGCGCTGAGAGTTCACTGCAAATTGAGGAGCGAATCGCCGAAGTTCGCCGTATGGAATGGGGTCTGGTGAATCGGTTGCGCGCTCGCGACGGAGCAGCGGGTACACGGTCCTAGGAGTTCGCAGTTGCCTTGTCCGGGTGAGGCCGGGGCTGATAGACTGACGGCAGCAAACACACGGCGGGCACCCCTTGGAAATCATCCTTCAACGACTGGCCCTCGGCGGGTACGCTCTTTCCACGCTGCTGGCCTTTGCGTCGCTGCCGGCGCGGCGGAAAGTGGTCTTTGCCCTGGCGCCGATTGTTGCCGGGGCTGGGTTAATGGCGCATCTGGGCGCCTTCATGAGCGCATTTCAGCACATGGAGACAGCCCCGGGCAGTGCTATCCGGAATGTGCTCTCCGCTCTCGCCCTCATGGCGGTGGTCATTTACCTCTACGGCTACTTGCGGTACCGGCTCTACGTCCTGGGTATCTTCATGCTGCCGCTGGCGCTGCTCCTGTTCCTGTTCAGCGGCTGGCTGCTTCCCGAATCGGTGGAAGTTTCCCCCGCCTATAACCAGCCGCTCCTCTGGCTTCACATCGCCGTCTCCACCCTGGGTGTGGGGGCTCTTTTCCTCACCTTCACCTTCAGTGTCATGTACCTGGTCCAGGAGAAGGCACTCAAGCAGAAGCGGCCGGTGAGTTTCTTCCTCCCCCTGCCCTCCTTGTCGGCCTGCGATCGAATTCTTTATGTGTCTCTCATGATCGGGTTCGGACTGCTGACCATCGGTCTGGCCCTGGCCGCCGTCTGGAGCGCCAACATGAGGGGCACCTTCGATGTCTGGCAGAGCCAGCGCGAAATTCTCGCACTGGTCTCATGGGTCATCTTCGGCGCCGTTCTCTACGCCCGCCTGGTGACCGGCTGGCGCGGTCGAAAGATGGCCTTTCTGACCATTGCGGGTTTCGCCGCCGTCATGCTGCGCCTCATCGGCGGCCCGTTCCTGTAAGGGACCCGTGAAGCTGCTCCTCACCGGCCTCAGCCATCACACTGCGCCTCTGGAGGTGCGGGAACGCATGGTTTTCGATGCCGACTCCGTGCCCCAGGCTCTGGGGCGCCTGCGAGAAATGGCGCCGACGGTGCAGGAAGCCTTGCTCCTGTCCACCTGTAATCGGACTGAAGTCCTCCTGCGTTGCGACGATCCCACTCCCACCCTGAGCCAGGTGCGAAACTTTCTCATCGAAAAGAGCGGCATGGAGAGAAGCCGCATGGAGAAAGCCCTTTACACGTTCCGCGACCTGGAAGCCGTACGTCACTTCTTCCGGATGGCGGCATCTCTCGATTCCATGATCATCGGCGAGCCCCAGATCCTCAAACAGGTGAAGGATGCTCACGGCTGCGCGCTGCGGGAAGGTCAACTGGGAACAATTCTCGACGGGCTTTGCCGGCGGGCCTTCCAGAGCGCCAAGCGAGTGCGCACCGACACCGCCATCGGCCGCAACCCGGTTTCCATCTCCTACACCGCGTGCGAACTCGCCCGTCAGATTTTCGGCTCCCTGGCGGGCCGGGCCGTTCTTGTCCTGGGGGCCGGGAAAATGAGTGAACTGACCCTCCGGCATCTGGTGGGTGCCGGCGCCGATAAGATTTTCGTGAGCACCAGGCGGTATGAGCGTGCCATGGAGGTGGCCCGCAGGGTCGAGGGCGAAGCAATCAGTTTCGAGCGCATGAAAGAGTTCCTGCCGCAGGTGGACATCGTGATTTCGTCCACCGCGGCGCCCAACGTCCTTCTGCAGAAAGAAGACGTGACGGCTCTCATGCGCAAGCGCCGCAACAGGCCGGTTTTTTTCATCGATATCGCCGTGCCGCGGGATATCGACCCTGCTGTGAACCAGGTCGACAACGCCTACCTCTACGACATCGATGACCTGCAGCGGGTCGTGGACGATAACCTGCAGGAGCGCAAGCGGGAGGCCCGGCGGGCCGAGGAGATCGTTGAAAGGGAAGTGCAGGCCTTCCAGCTCTGGTTTCGCAACCTGGCGGCAGGCCCCACCATCGCCGCCATGCGCAAGTCCATGCACGATGTGCGCCTGGACGAGTTCGAGCGTTTTCGCGCACGCATGACATCCCTGACCCCTGAACAACTGGCGGTGGTGGAGGAGTTCGGTCGCGGCCTGGTCAATAAAATCCTTCACCGCCCCATGGTGGAACTCAAGAAATCAATGAATGGTAACGCGGCGCCTGGACAGGTGGATCTGTTGCGGCGCCTGTTCGGTCTCACCCAGGAGGCCGAAACCGCTTCCCCACCGCAAGCCAGGGAGCCACGGCTGGCAGGCGCTCAGGAAGCGCCCGTGGACGAGATCGGGAGAGGGAACCATGACACGTAAGCTGACCATCGGCACGCGTGGGTCCAAGCTGGCGCTGTGGCAGTCCCGGCATATCGCCCAGCGCCTGCGTGAGACCGGTGTGGTGGAGGTCGAGCTGGAGGTGATCACCACCACCGGAGATCGTCTGGTGGATCGCCATCCCGGCCAGATGTCCACAAAGGGGATCTTCGTCAAGGAGATCGAGGATGCCCTCCTCCATGAGCGGGTGGATCTCGCCGTTCATTCCGTCAAGGATCTCCCCGGTGAGCTCCCTGCCGGCCTCACCCTTGCGGCACATCCTGAACGGGTGGACCCGCGCGATGTACTGCTCACCCGGGATGGCTCTGCCCTGGAGGACCTGCCTCAGGGCGTGGTTCTGGGCACCGTTTCGCTCCGCCGGCGTGCTCAGCTTCTTGCCTGCCGGCCGGACCTGCGCTTCACCGACATGCGTGGCAATGTGGATACCCGTATTCGCAAGCTGGAAGCCGGGCAGGTGGATGGCATTGTGCTTGCGCTCGCCGGGCTGCAGCGTCTGGGCCTTGTGGATGATCGCTGCTGGCCGATTCCGGTGGAAACCTGCCTGCCGGCGCCTGGACAGGGAATCCTGGGCATTGAATGCAGGACCGGTGACGACGAGGTGATCACGGCTCTCAAGCGCCTGGATGATGCGGATGCCCGCCGGGAGGTGACCGCCGAGAGGACCGTGCTGGCCGAGCTGGATGCCGGTTGTCTGGTGCCCCTGGCGGCTCTGGCGCGCATCCAGGTAGGGTGCATGGTCGTTCAGGGTCTGGTAGCCCGCCCTGACGGCACTGAGATCCTGCGGGAAGAGCGGCAGGGAAGTCCGGACGCTCCCGCCCGACTGGGACACGAGGTGGCCGATGCTCTCAAGAGCCGTGGCGCCCTTGAGCTCCTGCGCGCAGCCCGTGAGAGCGCGAGGGGACAGCTCCCCGCCGATGGCTGAGGCCGGTCCGGCACGTGCTGGCGCCGTGTATCTGGCCGGCTGGGGCCCCGGTGATCCCCTGCTGACGACTCTGCGCACCCGGGGGCTGGTGGCCGCTGCAGACCTCCTGGTTCTGCCGGCAGCCATCCAGGCCACGGTCCGGCCCTGGATGCGGGATGATGCGGTCACCCTGGGGGACCAGGAGGACGATCTGCTGGACAGGATCGCCGGCTCTGCCGCCCAGGGCCTCATCGTGGTCTGGTTGACTCACGGCGACCCCATGGTGGATGGCCATGGCGCAGACGTCCTGAAGGCTCTGCAGAGCCGCGGGCTAGCCATGGAAGTCGTGCCTGGTCTGCCCCTGTCCGTTGCCGCGGCCCCGGCCGTGCAGACATCGCTTCAGAGTCGTCCCCTTCACGGCAGGCGGGTACTGGTGACCCGCCCACCCCATCAGGCCGCAGAGATGGTGGAGTGGCTTGTGGAAGCCGGCGCCGAGGCGGTTCTCTGTCCCACGATCCTCATCGAGCCCATGGCGGAGATGGAGAAAATCGATCGGGCCATGGACGAGCTGGACCGGCATGCCTGGGTGATATTTACCAGTGTCAATGGTGTCGACTTCTTCTTCCAGCGTCTGCAGGAGAGGGGACTTGATCTGCGCGCCTTTGCCGGTGCCCGTGTCGCGGCCATCGGCTCAGCCACCGCAGACCGCCTGGCCCGGCACGGTCTACGGATCGACCTGGTCCCGGAACGCTTTCAGGCGGAGGGTCTGCTCGAGCAGTTGTCTGGTGAGGACCTCAAGGGCAAGCGGATTCTCCTTCCGCGGGCTGAAACGGCGCGGGATATTCTGCCTCAAACTCTGCGGCAGCAAGGCGCCGTGGTGCAGGTACTGGTGGTGTACCGCGCCGTGGCGCCTTTGCGCTTGGCGGAGAAGCTGGGCCGGGAACTGAGCACCGGACGTATCCATGCCGTGACCTTCACCTCTTCCTCCACCGTCAGCCGCTTCAAGAAACTCATGGAGCCTGCATCGGCGCCGCAAATCCTGAGTGAAGGGGGAGTCGTCGTTGCCTGTATCGGACCGGTCACGGGCAAGACCGCTCGTGATCTGGGGTTCCACGTGGCCGTCGAGGCGGCTCGTTTCACCGTCCCCGATCTGGTCGCCGCCCTGGCCCGGCACTTTGCCGGCTCATCTTGACGATAACGCGAGGGCCTCGTTACCATGCATATCGATCCGGGAGGATGGTGTCTCCCGCGGGAGACCTCCTGTGGACCCTGAAACGACTCTGCGCCGCACATCCCTGCATGCAGAGCATGTTCGCCATGGCGCGCGTCTGGTCCCCTTTGCCGGCTGGGAGATGCCCATCCAGTACCGCGGAGTTCTGGCCGAGCATGCGGCTGTGCGCGCATCAGCCGGCCTGTTCGATGTCAGCCATATGGGTGAGCTCGAAGTCTACGGCGCCGAGGCGGAAGCTTTTCTTCAGGAGATGACGCCCAACAACGTAAGCCGCCTGGCGACGGGACAGGCTCAGTATACGGCCCTGCTCACAGCCGAAGGTACCTTCGTGGATGACCTTTTGATCTATCGCCTCGCCGCGGGCCGCTTTCTGCTTGTGGTGAACGCCGCCAACACAGCAGGCGATCTGGCATGGATCCGGAAACACATCCATGGTGAGGTGCAGGTCCGGGATCTGTCCGGGGAATACGCGCTCCTGGCCTTGCAGGGGCCCCGGGCGGCAGGGATCCTGGGCCGGTTTCTCGGGAAGGAGCTGCAGGACCTGGGCTCTTTCCGTTTCACCATGGAACCCATGGACGGCTCCACCCTCTTGATTTCACGCACCGGTTATACAGGCGAAGATGGGTTCGAGATTTACCTGCCTCCCGCCATGGCTCCCTCGGTCTGGCAGCGGTTGATGGACGAGGGAGAACGGGATGGGCTGGTTCCGGTGGGCCTGGGAGCCCGGGACACCTTGCGCCTGGAGGCGGCCCTGCCTCTCTACGGCCAGGACATCGATATGACCCGCACGCCTCTGGAGGCCGGGCTCAACTTCATCGTCAAATTGACCAAGGGTGAGTTCATGGGCCGCGAGGCGCTGGTCAGGCAGAAAGAAGAAGGAGTCGGGCATCGTCTCACCGGTCTGGCAGTCACACAGCGCGGCATAGCCCGCCCCGGTTACCCGGTGCGGGTCGCCGGCCGGGAAGTGGGCGTTGTGACCAGCGGAACTCATTCACCGACACTGGGCCGCGCCATCGGCATGGCTTACTTGCCTGTTGCCCATGCTGAACCCGGCACGAAATTGACGGTTGTCATACGCGGCAACGAGGTTGAGGCGGAAGTGGTGCCTCTCCCATTCTATCGCCGGCCGCCTGGCTGAAGCCCGGCGAGCCTGAAGAGGGCCTGATGGTTCCTGAAGATCTGAAATACACCAGAGAACATGAATGGCTGCGCATGGAGGGTGACACAGCCACCATAGGAATCACTGACCATGCCCAGGAAGAGATGGGCGATCTGGTCTTCGTGGAGCTGCCCGCGGAAGGGGACAGCCTCGCAACCGGCAAGGTGCTAGGTACGGTGGAGTCGGTCAAGGCCGTCTCCGAGTTGTTTGCTCCCGTCGACGGTGAAGTTGTGGCTGTCAACGCAGCGCTGATCGACCGCCCCGAACTGGTGAACCAGGACCCTTATGGTGAAGGCTGGATGCTGCGGGTTCGCATGGCGGGTGGCGGAGAAGATCTCATGAACGCCGCCGAGTACCAGAGCTACCTGCAGGATGGCGGCGACGCCTGACAGGCGCAGGCATGTAGCCGGCCTCTCCCAGGAGTTCATGCACCAGGTCCAGGGGCAGACCGATCACGTTGGATGGCGATCCGGTCAGGCTGAGGATGAAAGCCGCCGCACGCCCCTGCACAGCATAGGCCCCGGCCTTATCCTTGTATTCGTCGCCTGCCAGGAGCCAGTTTTTCTGGTCCCGGGAAAGGGGCGCAAAGGTCACCCGGGTCGTGCGGCAGGCGCTGCGTTCACGCCGGCCGGGCAGGTGTGCCGGAGTCAGGCAGATGCCCGTGATGACCGTATGGCGGCGTCCCGAAAGGCGGTCCAGCATGCGCAGGGCATCACCACGATCCACCGGTTTTTCCAGCACCTTTGCGCCTGCCATCACCAGGGTGTCGGCTCCCAGAACCCATGCCGGCTGTCGCAGTCGTGAGGCAACATCCCGGGCTTTGTCCCGGGCCAGCCTGACGGCTCGGGCGCGAGCACCCTCGCCGGGCACCAGGGTCTCAGCGACGCGGCTCGTACGGGCCAGGAAGGTCAGACCCAGGTTCCGCAGGAGCCGGCGGCGGCGTGGCGATGCCGAGGCAAGAACAAGGCGGGGCTGCGAGGGCATGGGAACGGCATCCTAGCAGTGCGCCGCCTGTCCTCACAACGGCCCAGAGGCCTGCAGCTGCGCCCCACAGCACAGCAAATTGTGGCGCCACGCTGGACGGCCGCGCCGCAGGGAGGTATATAATCTCTCCATGACATCATTTGAGCAGCGCAAAAATTTGGGAACTTCCTCGAACTCTGCATCCTTTCGCCCGCTCCTGGCGCAGTGGTCATGCCTCGCGGCTCTGGCGCTGGTAACCTTCGCGGCCCTGGCGGCACCGGCCCCACAATCCGGTGGCATCGTGCCCACCGAGTACAGCCCCATCGGTGTGGAACCAGGGCCCGAGCCCGACGTGACTTTTTTTGCCACAGGCGACACGCTGGGCAAAATCGAACCCTGCGGCTGACAGAAGAATCCCGGTGGGGGTCTGGCCCGGCGGGCCGGATACGGACAGATGTTCCAGCAAGCCTACCCGGCGTCACCCATCGTCTGGGTGGATGCGGGGAACTTCGCCGCTGTGGGCATAGCCAGCGCCCAGGTCCGCAACGACGGCATCATCGAGGGCTTGAACCTCATGGGGTACGCTGCGGTCATGCTGGGCGAGCGGGAACTGGCCGGAGGCTATGAAGCGTTCCAGGCCATGCGGAAAAAAGCGACCTTCCCCTTTGTCTCCGCCAATATTCATTTCGAAGATGACGGTGCCACACTGGTGGAACCCTGGGTGATCCACAAGGTGCAGCATGGGAAGCGGGAGATCCGCATCGGCATCATCGGTCTTAATCGTTACAACACGGCCTTTCTCAAGGCCACCGCGGACGGCCGCAATATTGTCATCGGCAGCCCCGCCAAGGTGGCACGCAAGCTGGTGAAAGAGGTGCGGGACAAAGCGGACCTGGTGGTCGCCCTCACCTCTCTTTCCATCAGCCAGGCCCGCCAATTGGCCCGTGCGGCGCCGGGACTAGTTCTGATCATCGGTGCCAGCGGCGGCGTGTTGTCCAAGACCCAGGATGTCGCCGCCGGCGTGCCCATTGTTTTCCCCGGCAACCAGGGCAAGTATCTGGCCGAGGTCCGGGTCACCCTGCCACCTGGCGGTGAAGGGCCGGCCATCGTCCGGCGCCGCAATCATTATTTGAACAGGGACTACCCGCAGGATCCGGAACTGCAAATGCTCACCCAGGAGGTCCTGGGCGCAGAGAACGATATCAATCGCAACCTGGCCGCCGAGCATGTGGAGCGGGCTCCTATACCGGCAACGGTGGCGACCTACGCGGGATCTGAAACTTGTGGTGCCTGCCACCAGGATGCCATGATTTCCTGGCAGGTTTCCCGGCATGCAAAGGCCTTCGACATTCTGGTCGCCAAGAATCAGGACTTCAATGAAGAGTGTGTCGGCTGTCACACCGTAGGATTCGGCCGTCGTGATGGCTTCGTCAACGCCAAGGCGACCCCTGAACTGATTCATGTGCAGTGCGAGTCGTGCCATGGACCCGGCAGCCTGCATGTCAAGGACAGCAGTTTGCGTTATGGTGCTGCAGGGGCGCGATCCTGCCTCGGCTGTCATGATCCGGAGAATTCGCCTGACTTCGACTTCTACATCTCCTGGCCCAGCATCCGGCACTAAGACCGGCCGCGTTCTCGCTCTGGATCTCGGCGCCAGAAGGATTGGCGTGGCAGTGTCGGACCCGCTACGTATCATCGCTCAGGGCTTGCCAACGCTGGAGGCGTCCGGGCGAAAGGTGGCCCTGGCGGCCCTCGCACGCCTGGTGGAGGAGCAGGGTGTGACCCGGATCGTTGTCGGCCTGCCCCTTCGTCTCAGTGGTGAGGAAGGCCCCGAGGCCCTGGCGGCACGCACCTTTGCCGCCGACTTGACCCGGCGTCTGGATCTCCCCGTGGAACTCTGGGATGAAAGACTGACCACGGTCCAGGCCGAGCGAACCCTGCTGGAGGGAAACATGCGGCGAGATCGCCGGCGCCAGGAGCGGGACCGCCTGGCTGCCATCCTCATTCTCCAGGGATGGCTGGATGCACACGCTGTCTCAGGAGCAAGCTGACACCATGGCCAGATTGCTGAAGGGAACTGCCCTCCTTCTGGGTGGCGGACTGGTGGCACTGGGCGCTGTCTGGGGATGGGCGGCCATGGCTCCTCCGGCGGCTCTGCCGGCTGACGTCATCATCGTCATTCCGGCAGGGACCTCCGTGACCGAGGCTGCTGACCTGCTGGCCCGGGAAGGAGTCATCCGTTCTGCGCTGGGTTTCCGCCTGCGGGCCGCATGGCAAGGCGTCAGCCATCGCCTGCAGGCCGGAGAGTATCTGTTCGCGGAGGCTCAAGCGCCCGCCGAGGTTCTGGAACGTCTCGTGGCAGGTGATGTCCTCCTCCACCCGGTGACGGTTCCAGAGGGGCTCACCTTGCGGCAGACGGTGGCTTTGCTTGCGGAGTCCGGCCTGGAGATTCTCGGCGACCTGCAGGCGGCTGTCAGACGGCCCCAGCTGGTGTCGGATTTCGATGCGAAGGCCGTTGATCTGGAAGGCTATCTTTTCCCGGACACCTATCAACTGGCCCGGAGCACCACCGCCGAAGTGGTGGTGGACGCCATGGTGGAGCGCTTCCGGGAAGTGTCCGCCGAACTCCGGGACGGCAGCCCCGGCCTGCCGGCGCCGCCAATCGGGAATATCCGGTCATGGGTCGCCCTGGCCTCGCTGGTGGAGAAGGAAACAGCCGTCGCGGAGGAGAGAGCGCACGTGGCCGGCGTCTTCTTGAACCGCTTGCGCCTGGGCATGCCCCTGCAGTGTGATCCCACGGTCGCCTATGCCCTCGAGCTGGCCGGCATCCCACAGGAAGGATCCCTGTCTCGCTGGCTTGATCTGGACCACCCCTATAACACCTACACGACGACCGGCTTGCCTCCTGGCCCCATCGCCAACCCGGGACGAGCCGCTCTGGCCGCGGCCCTGAACCCCCAGCCGTCCCAGGATCTCTATTTCGTCGCCGATGGGCGGGGTGGCCATCGCTTCAGCCCAAGCCTGGCGGAACATAACAGAGCCGTGCGCCTCTGGCGCAGCCACCGGGCGGAGGACAGGACGCCATGAGGCGGCGCCGGGAGAAACGAAACCCGTCCGGGATCGCTGCGCCGACGCGCCTTAACGCTATCCAGCCCGACCTCCCGGGACGCATGGCTGCCCTGATCCATGCCGCCCGCCGCTGGCAGGAGCTGGCGGGCGAGGAACTGATCCGGCGGTTGCCTCTTCTGGATGTCCAGGAAGGGGCCTGGGTCATCGGTTTGCCTTCGCCGACATGGGAGGCCGAACTGGCTCGATTGAGGCGCTCGCTGGTTGCTGCCGGGAAGGATGTGCCAGCGCTGGTAGGCCGAGTCCTGGAGCCAGGGAGAAATCCGCCAGCGGCCGTGGCCCGGCGGACGAAGGTTCCACCCCCGGCGCATGCCGACGCCGGTCGGCGATTGCGCTGGATTATGGAACAAATGTGCGCTGGAGACGACTCCTGATGGAACGCGCTTATTTCATCGCCATCCTGGCCATTCTCGTGGGCGGATTTGTCCTGGCGCGGGGGACGCGGCACCTGGGCCGTTCTCTCCACTTTCGCTTCAGACGGGGCAAGCCTTATGTACCGGGCTCGATCCGCAGGGCCCTGGTCACCTGCCTGCTTGCGGTGCTTCTTCTCCTGGGAGGATCCGCACTGGGGGCCGCACGCTGGCTGGTGCGTGACTTTCAACCCATCAGTGGTCCGACGCGAGCGGGGCGGTTGCAGGTCAACGGAGAGAATCCCATGACCCTGCACCTGGAAGGCGTCTCCGGCGGGCGGCCTGACCTTCGCGTCACAGGCCTGCGTGGAAGCGAATGGCAGGTGCGCGGTCTCATCCTGACCTTCCCGGAGTGGACGTCCTTCCTGGGCCTGGGCGCTTTTCATCGTTTCATGGCAGCCGGTGACGGCGACACGGCCCAGGTCAAACTGGCGCCATCGGTCGCCGAGGCCCGCAGGCTGGCGGACGCTCTGCCCCGTGTCCTGGGTATTTCCGCCCGCATCCGGGCCCTGGGAGGCACAGGTCCTCTCCCGACCTGGACCGGTGTCATCGTCACCCGTGACGGCTACCGGCTGGGCGGCGCTCGCGGTGGGGATTCTCTCGACCCACTCCAGTGAAACCGGGGAATAGAGACCTGAAGCGGCCAGTTGGAAGGGATGGGCGGCATCCGGGACTCGCCGCCTCGGGCCGTCGTATCCGCCGCTGATTCCCAAGCTTGCCCCCCAAGTCGAACCTGGGATCAGGGTTGCGCCGGGCTCCCCGGCCGGATGCGATGGTCCTTTTTCCAGCAGACGTCGCGGGGGGCTTTGCTAGACTGGCACCGGCCCGACCATGCCGCCGACTTACTCCCATTCCCGACTTTCCACCTTTGAAAACTGTCCCCGACAGTATCGCTACCGGTATATCGACAAGCTCCCACGGCCGGGACCCGGGATCG
>JAPUKF010000285.1 GCA_027295805.1 Acidobacteriota bacterium
GTCTTCTTCTTCGCCGCTTTGCGCGCCACCTTGCGAGTGCTCTTCCTGGCTGTCTTCTTCTTGGCCACTTTGCGTGCCACCTTGCGAGTGCTCTTCCTGGCTGTCTTCTTCTTGGCCGCTTTGCGCGCCACCTTGCGAGTGCTCTTCCTGGCTGTCTTCTTCTTGGCCACTTTGCGTGCCACCTTGCGAGTGCTCTTCCTGGCGGTCTTCTTCTTCGCCGACTTCTTTCCGGCCGCCGGCCGCACTCCTTTCTTCGTGGTCTTCCTCTTCCCTGCCTTCTTCACCACATTCCCCTCCCGCAAATTTGGGCCGGTCGCCTTGCGCCGGCCGTGACCACGTGAAAACCGTCCGTATAATGACAGAACCGCCGCCCGCTTTGTAGCGCTCCTTGCCCGGCGCCGGAGCGCGTGCTAGCTTCGCCGCCCATGGCGGAAGTTGTCTGGATCAATGGTCGTGTCTATCCCCGGGAAGAAGCCGTTATCTCGGTGTTTGACCATGGATTCCTGTACGGTGACTCGATCTACGAGACGATCCGCACCTCCGGCGGACGCCCTTTCCTCCTCCAGCGCCATCTTGAACGCCTGCGGGCCTCTGCTGCGGCCCTCCACCTGGACCTGACCCGCACCCTGGAGGACGATCGCCAGGGGGTGGACGAGGCCCTGGCGGCCGCCGCAAACCCTGAATCGATCATGCGAATCATCGTCACCAGGGGTGAAGGCGATATCGGCTACGGCCGGGATCTTTGCCGGCATCCTTCCTCCCTGATCTACGTGCGGCCCATGCACCCGTTGCAGGATCCCGAAACACGGCCAGGAGTGAGAGTCGTCATTCTCAGCATCCTGCGCAACGACCCGCGCACCGTCTCTCCGGCCATCAAATCCGGAAATCTGCTCAACAATATCCTTGGTGCCCACGAAGCCGAAGAACGGGGCGCCGAGGAAGGGATCATGCTCAATCCGGCCGGCCAGGTGGCCGAGGGAACCATGACCAATCTGTTCATCGTGAAGAACGGTGTGGTCCGCACTCCTCATCTTGAGGATGGCATCCTCCCCGGCATCACCCGGGGATTCGTCCTGGAGGTGGCCCGGGAGACCGGGGTGCCCGTTCGGGAAGAAAGTTTTCCGCCGGCGGATCTCCTGGCCGCTGACGAAGCATTTCTTACCGGGACAACACGCGCCGTGCAGCCCATCCTCAGTGTGAATGAGGTTCAACTGGGAGACGGGCGTCGCGGCCCCATAACCTACAGGCTCATGAGGGCGTTCGCCGCGGCCGAAGCCCGCCAGGTAGCGGCTGGCGATCACGGCGACACTTCGTCGTAGCTCACGAAACGGCCCCGGCCGTCCTTGCCGAAGCGCAGATAGCGGCGTCCACTGCGCCAGTCGGGGAGGATCCACAGCGTGCCGGCACCCACCTGGCGCTGGACTTCGGTGTGAAAGTGGCCCAGGACGACACCCTGGCAACCGTCGGCCACGGCCTGGCGGGTCAAGGCATCCAGATGTGCCAGGGGGAGATTGGCCTTGTGGCGCCGGTTGGTGCCCTGGAGCCGCCGTTCCAGGCTATCGGCCAGGCGACGGCCGGCGGAACCGGACAGCAGGGAGAGCAGGACCCGCACCGGCAAAGAGCGAGACAGAGCCCTCCAGAATCGGTACGGGATATCGGCCTTGTTCACCTGATCGCCATGGGTCACCAGCAGGCGGGTCGGCCCGGCCGTGGCCGTCATGCTGCCGCTGGCAACCTCGGCGAAGGCATCACCGCTCCAGTTCTCAGCGACGAAGTAATCCCGATTGCCTTCCACATACGCGAAGCGCACGCCGCCGGTCGCGACCTCCCGCATGACCTGAAGAAGCAGCATCTGGCCGGGACTCATGAACCGGCGCCTGGCAATCCACACATTGAACAGATCACCGACGATGATGCAACGGCTGGTGTTGCCCACCAGCGAACGCAGGAAACGCATGAAAACCGGCGCCTCTTCATCACCTTCCACCAGGTGGGCATCGGCGACGAAGACCAGATCGGTCACTGGGTCGGGGCGTCGCCCACTCGCATGAGATCCGGAGACGGGTTGGGGTGCTGATCCACCAGCTTTTCATAGGCCCGGCGGATGCGGATGCTGGCCTTGCGCAGTTCCTTCATCCGGGATTTGGCCTCTTCCGTGTGCAGGGTGCGCATATAGTCGGACTCCTGGCGCGCTTGCAGAAGGACACTATTGAGCTGCTTCATGCCCTCCTCCACCTCCTCCACGGATGCCGTCTCGGCCCTGGCAACAACATCGGCGGTCGCGCTCAGGACCTCTTCCTGCAGCTGACGAACCTTAGTGAAGCTGGCTTGAATTTCAGCGGCGCTCTTGCC
The DNA here is from genome assembly GCA_027295805.1 of Acidobacteriota bacterium. Taxonomy (GTDB): domain Bacteria; phylum Acidobacteriota; class Polarisedimenticolia; order SMYD01; family SMYD01; genus SMYD01. The sequence goes on from JAPUKF010000285.1 coordinate 2,353, forward strand.
CATGACCTCCCCGGGGTCCGCCGGATCAGATGCACCAGGGCCACAGGCAACCGCCAGGGCGGCAAGGCAAAAAGGCAACATAGCGAGTTTTCTCATGGCCCGCATGGTACCAGAGGGTCGCCTGACCATCAACGCGGCGACCGTTCCCCGGCTTTGTACGCCGCCGCGAATGCACCCAACCTGCCGGCGCCGATGGCGTGGCGGATACCCGCCATGAGACGCTGATAGTGGGTGAGATTGTGGAGCGTGTTCAGGCGGAGGCCGTAGATCTCCCGGCTGACCAGCAAATGCCGCAGGTAGGCACGGCTGTACTGGCGACACGCCGGGCACGGGCAGTCCTCTTCCACCGGCCGCGGGTCTTCCCGACAGGCGCTGTTGCGCAGGTTCAGGCGTCCACCCGGGACAAAAAGAGTGCCGTTGCGCGCATTGCGGGTCGGCATGACACAATCGAATAAATCGATGCCATAGCCAACCATTTCAAGAAGATCGTCCGGGGTCCCCATACCCATGAGATAGCGGGGCCGATCCGCCGGCAGCAGCGGAGCCGTCGCCTCAACGACCCCGGAAATATGCTCCCTGGCCTCACCCACGCTGACACCACCGATGGCGAAGCCGTCCAGCGGCAGTGCGCCTGTCGCCTCCGCGGATTGCCGGCGCAGATCGGAGAAGATGCCGCCCTGAATGATGCCAAACAGCGCCCCGCTCCCCCGCCTGGCTTCCAGGCTGCGTTGGGCCCAGGCCAGACTGCGCTCCATGGCCGCCGTTGCCGCCTCCCGATCCGACGGCGCGCCGGTGCACTCGTCCAGGACCATCATGATGTCACTGCCCAGATCTTCCTGGGCCTGGATGCTGCTTTCAGGTGTCAGTTCCATGAGACTGCCATCCACATGGGAGCGAAACACGACCCCCTGATCCGTGACCCGGGACAACGCCGCCAGGCTGAACACCTGGAAACCGCCGGAGTCGGTGAGGATGGGACCGTCCCAGCCGGAAAATGTGTGCAACCCGCCCAGCCGGCGTACCACCTGGGAACCGGGACGCACCATCAGATGATATGTGTTGGCCAGGATCAAGCGGGCGCCGGAGGCCTGGACCTCCGCCGGGGAAACCGCCTTCACGGTGGCGGCGGTACCCACCGGCATGAAGGCGGGCGTGGACACTTCACCCCTTGGTGTCACCAGAGTGGCCGTGCGCGCGCCGGTGGGACCCCCAGAACGTACCCGGAAGCTGAATCCATCCTTCACGCCGCCCTCGTAGGTGGTGGCGCCATGAACATGGCGTCACCATAGGAATAAAAGCGGTAACCGGCAGCTATGGCTTCCCTGTAGGAGTCCAGGACCCGCTCACGCCCACCCATGGCACTCACCAGCATGAGCAGGCTGGAGCACGGCAGGTGAAAATTGGTGAGCAGGCCATCCACGACCTTGAAGCGGTAGCCCGGCAGGATGAACAGCTCGCAGAGGCCGGCACCTGGGCTCACGACGCCTTCAGGGTTGCTTCGGCTTTCCAGGGTCCGCACCACCGTGGTGCCGCAGGCGATGACCCGCCCGCCACGCGCCCGGGTCGCCGCCACGGCGGCTGCGGTCGCGGGAGGCAGAACGAACTGCTCCGGGTCGAGCCGGTGGTCTTCGGCATGGGGAGCCGTCACCGGCTGGAATGTTCCCGGGCCGACGTGCAGAGTCACCCAGGCTGTTTCCACACCACCTGCGTCAAGACGGTCCAGGAGAGCCTGGGTGAAATGAAGCCCGGCGGTGGGCGCCGCCACGGCACCCTCGCGGCGGGCAAAGACCGTCTGGTACCGCACCTTGTCCTGCGCCGCCCGGGGATCCCCTGCCTTCCTCTTGATGTAGGGAGGCAGGGGCACCGACCCATGTTCGGCAAGCAGTCGCGCCGGAGGCTGGCCTGTGAATAGCAGGCGGGCGCGCCCGTCGCCATGGTCGACCAGCACTCGGGCCGTGGCGCCAGCCGGCAGGAGCAGGGATTCACCGGGCCTTGGCCGGCGGGAAGCCCGCAGAAAACAGTCCCGTTCCCATTGCTTCACTGCCGGCGCCTCTCCTTGTTCTTCCGTGCCCGGCAGAAGAAAAATTTCCACCTGTCCGCCACTGGGCCGGCGGCCCTGCAGGCGCGCCGGCACGACCCGGGTATCGTTGAGCACCAGCAGATCCCCGGCCTTCAGCAAGTCCGGAAGGTCCTTGAACACATGATGGCGCAGGGGCCCGTGATCCCGAGGCAGGAGCAGCAGGCGTGCGCTGTCGCGGTGAGCCGCCGGTTCCTGGGCGATCCGCTCCGGCGGCAGCGGATAGTCGAAGAGCCTCACGTCCATGGTCAGGGGCGACGCAGCCGTTCCAGGAACGCCGTCAAGGCAGCAGCCCGGCGGGCCCGGCTCACGTTAGGGGCTCTGCCGCCGCCGGGACCGGCAGCCGGTAATCCTTTGCCTGCATCTCCCGGCACCTCCACAGCCGGGTCATACTGGATGGGATCGGACAGCCCGGCGGCGGCGAAGCCACGCAGGCGCAGGACGCAGGAATCGCAGCGGCCGCAGGCACGAGCTTCGTCCCTGTAGCAGGACCAGGTGAGGTGGAACGGAGTCGCCAGTTCCTGCCCCCGGCGGACGATCTCAGCCTTGCTCAAATCGATCACCGGCATCACAAGCTGGATGCGACTCCCGGGGCGCGTCCCCAGGCGTACGGCCTCCTGAAACGCGGCATAGAACGCCCTGGTGCAGTCGGGATAGCCCGAGGAATCTTCTTCCACCGCACCGATGGCCACCTGGCACGCTCCCAGCACCTCCGCCCACGACACGGCCATGGCCAGGAGATGGGCATTGCGGAACGGCACGTAGGTGGCCGGTATCCCGGTGCGGGCCGGATCGGCGTCGGCCACCTGCAGACCGGGATCGGTCAGGGAGGACCCTCCCAGGTCTCCCAGATGTGACAGGTCCATCACCCGCCGGTTCGCGGCACCGAGGTACTGGGAAAGGGCACCGAAACAGACCCTTTCCCGGTTGGCGGTGCGCTGCCCGTAGGTGCCATGGAGACACGCCAGCCGATGAGTCCGGGCCATCATGCTGGCAGCCACGGCTGAATCCATCCCCCCCGAGAGGAGCACCACCGCCAGAGGTTTTTCCTCTGCGGCAGGCATTCACACCCCCCTTTCGGCCGCCGGCCACAAGATGCGATGGAGTTGCAGGTTCAGCCGCACCGGCAGGCGGTCTTCCAGAATCCAGCCTGCCAGGAGCGCCGGCTCGAGCAAGCCCTGGGCCGGTGAAAACAGCACCGGGCAGATCTGGTGCAACTTGCGCCCCCCGGGCCGCCGCCGGGCCAGCACTTCCCGTGCCCAGAGGTAATCCTCACGGGACGTCAGAACGAACTTGACCTCATCGGAAGAGCGCAACAGCTCCAGATTCTCCCAGCGATTGTGTCGTTCCATGCCACTGCCGGGCGTCTTCAGATCCAGGATCACCGTGGTAGCCGCGGCCGCCGGCGCCACGGAAACGTGCCCGCCGGTCTCCACCATGACCGTTGCCCCCAGAGCAGCCAGCGCTTCCATGAGGGCCGTGACATTCTCTTGTTCCAGCGGCTCACCACCTGTGATCAGGACCAGATCGGCGCCCAGTTCGCGAACTCGTTTCACGATGTCGCTCACCGCCATGGTGCTGCCGCCGCTGAAGGCATAGGCGGTGTCGCAGTAGCCGCAACGCAGACCACAGCCGGTGAGGCGCACGAGGGTGCAGGGTGTGCCTGCGCGGGTGCTTTCTCCCTGCAAGCTGCGGTAGATCTCGCTGATGACCAGGGTGGCGGCACGCAGGCCACCCTTGCCACCTGTCTCCTTCACGGCCGCCCGGCTGCCGGTGAGCACACCGCTCATGGCCGTTTGCCACCGGCCAGGGAACGCAGGATCCCCAGATTCACCACATCGTCAGCCAGGTCTTCCCCTTTGGGAGTCTCCAGCACCATGGGCAGATCGCGAGTGCGAGGGTCGTTGACCAGATGCCAGAAAGGGAGCAGCCCCATCTCGCCCTGGCCAAGGCCGGCGTGACGATCCACACGGCAGCCAAGCCCTTTCTTGGAATCGTTGACATGAACGCAGGCCAGCCGATCCAGGCCCACCCGTTCATCGAACGCCTCCAGGGTCTCGTTCCAGCCTTCGTCGGTGTGAATGGGATAGCCAGCGGCAAAAACGTGGCACGTGTCAAAGCAGACGGCGGCCCGCTCGGGAGTTTTCAGGCCCGCCAGGATATCCCGGAGATGCTCGAAACGGTGACCCAGGGTGGTGCCCTGGCCGGCATGGGTCTCGAGAGCCGTAGTCACCTCACAGTCGGAAGTCTCCGCGTGGGCCCTGTTGAGGGCGAGGGCGATGCGTTTGAGGCCGGCCTCCTCACCGGTATTTTTATGGGCACCCGGGTGCAACACCAGGACCGGCACAGCCAGATCGGCGCAGCGGCGGATCTCCAGAATGAACGCTGTGACCGACTTCTCCCACAACTCTTCATCCGGGCTGGCCAGATTGATGAGATAGGAATCGTGGGCCACCACGAATCCGATGGGACTCTGCTCCACCGCCTCCCGGAACGCCGCCATCTCCTCCTCCCCCAGCTCCCGTGCCTTCCACTGGTTGGAGGACTTGGTGAAGATCTGCAGTGCCGTGCACTCCACCTGCAAGCCCCGTTCCACCGCCCGGGGCAAGCCGCCGGCAATACTCATGTGGGCTCCCAGCAAGGGCCTGCGGTTCTTATTGGCGCGGGTGAGTTTCACTTCTTGCTGTCGGTGATCACGTTGGCAAGCACGGTGCGTTCCTCATCCAGCCAGACGCGCCTGGGCTTGGAGGGAAGCTTTGCCTTGAAGGTGAAATCGGGCGAGCCCACGGCCTGGCGCTGGATGGATGGCTGCTTGCCCCCCAGGTCGTAGTAGACCGGAATGACGAGCTGCTTCCAGTCATGCCCGTCCTGGACGATGCGACCGGTGAGGAGAAAAGTGCCGTCTTCGCTGCGCTGAGTGGAATAGGAGAACTTCAAGGTCGGTATGGCGGCCGTGTAGAACCACTGATCAAAGAACCAGTCCAGGGGCATGCCCGCAATCTCCTCAATATCGGTCTTGAGCATCTGGGTGGTCGCCATCTCACCACTGTGGGCTAACAGGAACGCTTTCATCCCCTCCAGGAATTTGTCCGGCCCCATGAGGGTGCGCATCATGTGGACCACATAGGCACCCTTGTTGTAGATGAGATTGGTCCGATAGTCCCTGGCAAATGTCGCGGACGGGGCGGACACGTAGTTGGATGCCGCGATAGGGAAACCCGAACGCTCGCCCACGATGGCACCGTCCCGCCAGTCATTGAGCTTCTCCCTGAATTTCTTGGGTCCACTGAACTGCTCGGCATAGATGGCCGAGGCATATTCGGCGAAGGCCTCCGAGAGCCACTGATCTTCATCCCGGCCCCAGAGGACCTCGTGACCGAACCACTGGTGCGCCATCTCATGAGCAAAGAAATCATGGAAGTAAGGGCCCCGCGGGGAGCGCGCCATGAGTT
>JAPUKF010000286.1 GCA_027295805.1 Acidobacteriota bacterium
TCGCTCCCTGGTCAAGGTGGCCCGCATCGTCGGATCCCAGGTCGTGGGCTCCGGCGGCGAGTCGGAGGCCGAGGCGGGAATGGTGCGGCGCTGTGGCATCGTCCTCGCCCAGGGGAGGCACCTGGCCCGTCCCCAGCCCTCTCCAGGTCCCCAATCGCCTGAAAAACCGGTGCGGGGAGTCCATAAAGACTAAAATTGTAATTGCCGTTTCTCCCCCTCTCTCCGACACTCTGGTAGTGCGCTGCGCAGGCTCGGCGGATGGATCTGCCCAAGCGAGCCCCGCCTCTCACCTGAGGAGTGTTCTTGAGCGAAATACAGGCAATCTGGCTCCTGGGCAGCCTGGCGCTGTTTCTCCTGGCCCTGGCGGGCTGGGCCGTGTCGCTGGCGCGTCGGGCCACGGTGATCCGGCAGCACCTGATAGCGGCGGTTCAGGACCTGGGCACGGGGGGGTTTGGGGGCCGTCTGCATGAGGACGAAGTCGGAACCGAGGCGGCCGCGGCCTTCAACCAGATGGCGCGGAATCTCGACCTGCAGATCGAGGAGACCCGGCACAGCGTGGAGCACCTGCGGGATCTGGCTGCTTCCCTGAGCGACCGTGTTCTCCTGGCCCTCAACGATGACGCTGAGGTGGATGAAGTTCTCGGCGGCCTGGAAGAACTCACCGGTCATCATGTGCCTCTGGTCATCGGTCGCCACGCTTCGTTCTTTTTTGCGTCCGAGGCGGAGTGGAAGAAAGTCCAGGCGGCCGCCCTGGCGGGAGAACAGGAGCCGCTTGCGGTTGCTTTGCGCCGTCAGGACGGCGAACTCTACAACGGCCTGGCGGTTCTCAGGCGACGGGCCGATGGGCAGGGCCATCTGGCTCTCATGCCTCCACCCGGCGTGGTGGTTGCAGGCCAGAACGAGAGCCCGTCGGAAGCTCGCTTCTCCGCCTTCGCAGGGGCTCTCCCTGACGGGCTGGCGGTTGTCGCTGATGGTGTGATCGTCTCCGTCAGTCCCCGTTTCGTGGCCATGGCGGGAGCTGATGAGGGCGAGCTTGTGGGCCGACGACTGATGGACCTGGTGGTCCCTTCCGATGCGGTCACCACGGCGGCGCTGGTGTCCGCGGTGCCTGACGCCGCCGGCGCGGAAACGGAACTCACCTTCCGTCGCCCCCACGGGCAGACCGTCACTCTGGGGGTGACGGTTGGTTGCATGGAGGACGAAGGTAGCCGCCTGTACCTGTTGTCAGCGCGAGATATCAGTCTCTCCCGCGGCCGCCGCCGGCGTCTGGAGCAGACCGCGGCGTGGCTCGCCGCGGCCCTCGAGGCCAGCGAAGACGGCCTGGCCGTCTTGCCTGCCGAGGGGAGTCGGCTGGCGGTGGCCAACGCGCGCTTCCTGGAAATCATGCACCTGGAGCCGGGCCGCCTGCCGTCCGCCGCCCGCCTGGACGCCGTCCTGGACCGGCGGTTCGCGGATGGCGAGGGGGTGCGGGCCTTTCTAGCTGGCCGGCCTGATGGTGAAGGCGGCCGCCTGACCACCACCTTTGCCACTCAGGAGCAGCCGGCGCGTATGCTGCAGTTGAGTCGGCTGCCGCTCAGTGCTGCCCCTGGCCGCTCTCTGGGCATTCTGGTGGTGGCCCGCGACGTGAGCCAGGACTCTCAGGCGCGTGAGCGCCTGATGGAACGCCTGCAAAAGCTGGAGACAGCGGCCGGCACCGCCCAGGAAGAAGGCCGGCGCCTGGCGGGCGAACGGGAGCGTCTTGAACAGGAAGCGGCACGCCTGCTGAAAGAAAACGGGGAACTGCTCGAGCGGGAGGAAATGAAGACCAACATGCTGGGCAACTTCACCCACGAGATGCAAAACCCCCTGGTTTCCATCCGCGGGTATAACGAGATGATGCTGCGCGGCGATCTGGGTGAAATCACCGAGGAGCAGCGTCAGGGTCTGGACGTCGCCCTGCGCAATGCCAAGCGGCTGGCCGGGTTGGTGGAACAGCTCATGATCTTTGCCCGCACCGAGGACGCCCTCACCGAACTGACCCTGGAGGCCTTTCCTGTCTGGGTTCTCCTGGAGGAAAATATTGCTCTTCTGGGCGACCGCGTGAAAGAGAAGAACCTGAAGGTGACGACGCGCTATGACACCCAGCGCCTCTCGGTGCTGGCGGACCGCAACTTGACCTCCCAGGTCTTCTCCAATGTGCTGGGCAATGCCGTGAAGTACAGCCGCGATGGTGGTGAGATCGCCGTGACCGTGCGCCCGGGGGCTGTGGATGAGCTGGTGGTCGACGTGCGGGATACCGGCGTGGGCATTCCGCGGGATGAGCAGGACCGGATCTTCAGTCGCGGGTTCCGGGCAAGCACCTCAGGCGGCACCCGGGGCAGTGGCATCGGTCTTGCCCTGGTGCAGGAGATCCTCAAGCGCCACGGCTGTCAGATCCGGGTTGACTCGCGTCCCGGTGAGGGGTCGACCTTCTCGTTCACCCTCCCCTTGGCTCCCGATGACGACTCCGGCGAGGTCGCGCCGCAGAGCGACCACCCTGCGGGCGTCCAGCCGGTGTGAGCCTGTGGCGCTGCGCCTCGTACAGGAGCATGGCTGCGGCGGCGGGAACCGAAAGTGATTCCACCCTGCCCTCGGTGGGGATGGCCACGCGTCGCCCGGCGGCTTTGAGAAGCGCCTCCGGAAGTCCTTCGCCCTCGCCGCCGATGAGCAAAGCCCACGGCCGGTTCCATGGGAATGTCGACGGCGGATCGCCGTGGCGGGGCACTGCAGCCAGCAGTTCGAGTCCGGCATCCCGCAGGGTGGCCAGGAGAGTCCCGGCGTCCTGGCACTCCAAGGGCTGGACACGGAACAGGCTGCCGGCCGTGGCACGCACCGCTCGGGGATGGTAAGGGTCGGCGCCGCCACCGGCAGCCAGGAAGCCGGCGGCGCCGGTGGCTTCCACGATGCGGATGAGAGCGCCCAGGTTGCCCGGATCCTGAATATGCCAGCCCACCAGCAGCGGCCTGCCCGGTATCGGGGGCGGCAGAGAGGGAGTGCCGGTGGGGCGGACGGCGGTGGCCAGGATGCCCTGTGGAGTGCGGCTCTCCGACAACCTCTCCATGACGCCGTCGGCCACGGGTAGAAGGGGGGCACCGGCTTCCTTGAGAGTGGCCAGGAGCCCGGGGCCGCCCTCATGACGCAGCAGCCCGGGCGAAACGAACAGGTCCAGCAGGGGGACGCCCTCCTGCACGGCCTCGTTCACCAGCTTGATCCCTTCCACCAGGAAGCTGCCCGACGCCCTCCTGGCCGCGGCGCTCCGATGCAGATCGAGCGCGGCACGCACCCGTGCATTGCGTGGGCTGACCAGGTCGCCGGCGAAGAAGTCTTCCATGGCCGACATCTTACCGCGCCCGGGAGAAGGGGCTTGGTACCATGAGCCCATGGTGCTGCGCGTCGAGATTCATAAAGATCAGATTCCTCCAGCGCAGGAGGCAGCCCTGGAACGCTGCCTCAAGGAGGGTGGAGTGGCGGTCTTTCCCACCGAGACGTTCTATGGCCTGGGCGGTGATCCCTGCAGGCCGGGACTTGCGGCGCGCATCGCCGCTCTCAAAGAGCGTTCCCGGGACCAGGCCCTGCCCCTGCTGGCGGCTGACGGCGAAGTGGCGGCGGCGGCCATCCATTTTCTGAACAAAGAAGATGAGAGGCAGTGGCGGCAACTGGCGGCCGCCTTGTGGCCGGGGCCGTTGACCCTGGTGGCTAGGGCGCGTCCCGGCCTGGCGCCAGGCGTTCCGGCCGGCGACGGGAGCGTGGGGGTGCGGGTGCCGGGTCTCGCCCTGGCACGCCACCTGGCGCAACTGTGTGGCGGGCTACTGGTGGCGACCAGTGCCAACCGGAGCGGAGAAGTCGCCCCGGTGACGGCTGAGGCTGCGGTGGCGGGTCTGGCCGGACCCATCGACCTGCTGGTGGACGGAGGTCCCACCCCCGGAGGCCATCCCTCGACAGTTCTCAGGATGGGCGGCGGCCGCCCACGGCTGCTGCGGGAGGGGGCTGTTTCCCGCAGCCGGATCAGCGAGGTTCTGGGGTTTCCACCGGCTGCGTGAGAGGTTCTGTCGCCAGGCGCTCAAGTCGCCTGAGGGCATCGGCGCGGCGAAGGGGATCCTGGGCAGTGGGGATGAACCTCTCGAGATGGCCGCGAGCTCTTGCCGTCTGCCCCTGCCCATCAGCCAGCACGCCAAGGTGGTAGAAGACGGCGGCCGGTGCGTCGGCGCGCGCGGCCAGACCGGTGAGAACCTCCTCAGCGGCCCTCTCCTGTCCGTCACCCAGTAGCGCCATGGCCAGGTTGAAGCGAGCGACAGGTTCAAGGGGATCCCGGGCCAGCGCCTGGCGGTAAGCGGCGACTGCTGCGCCGGGGCGGCCGCTGCTCTGCAGGAGGTCGCCCAGACGTCGGGGGGCTGTGGCCGTCGCCGGATCCATGGCCGCCGCTGCCCGCAGGAGTGGTTCGGCCGCGTCCTCATGGCCCTGTTCCCAGAGGATCTCCGCCAGCAGAACGCGGTAGCGGGCAGCCAGCAGGGGATAGGGCGGCGCGTGCCGCAGCGCGGCGCGCCCTGCGGCAGCGGCCTCGACCAGTCGCCGGCGGCGCAGTTCCACACGGGCCCTGCCCTCGTGGCAGAGGGAGAAGGTGGGAGCAGTGGCCAGGCAGTCGCCGAAGGAGCGTCCCGCCTCCCGGTCCTTCTTCGCTTTGAAGGCCATGAGGCCGGCAAAATAATCGATCTTGTAGGAATGGGGCGAGAGGGCCTGCTCGGCGGCGAAGAGCCTGTCATCGTCATGCCAGACCGGGACTCGCGCCAGCACAATTCCGGTCCAGGCCGCCACCACGATGGTCGCAGTCAGCCAGTGCCAGAGCCGGCGGTGCCCGGGCCCAAGAACAGCGGCTGCCACCATCAGGCTCCACCCCAGCGATGGCAGCACGAGGTAGCGCTCCGCCAGCAGGGAGTCGGGCAACGGCCCCAGGCTTGAGACCGGCAGCCAGGCCAGCAGCGCCAGGCCGGCGCCCAGAAGGATCGGACGAGCCCAGGGGGAGAGCCGCCGGCGCCACCACCAGCCAAGAACCAGGAGAGCCACGGCGGCTGAAAGCGCCACTATTCCCAACAACCCAGGGATGCTTCCCATCTCCATGGCCTGGACGACAGGCCGGCCGTAATCGGCGCGCAGCGGCCATGGCCAGGCCAGGAGATGCCATGTCTGGAGAAGGCCGAACCCCGCAGTGGCCAGGCGATCTCCGCTTCCCAGGCCGGCGGCGGGATTGGCCAGGGGATCGGCCGGCCAGGGACCGCGGATGGATCCCAGGACCATGAGCCGCAGTGCGAGAGCGGTTCCCAGCGCCACAGCGGGGGCGGTGAACCATGGCGGGAAGGCGAAAGTTCGCCGCTTGCCACCGGCATGCTGGTGGTCGGTCGACACGGCGGCACTCCACCAGGCCATGAGAGGCAAGGCGACGGCACTCTCCTTGCTGAGAATGGCAGCCAGCCAGAGAGCGGCCGCGGCCATGAGCCAGGGCACGGAGGAGGCGCCGTGGCTGGCGAGACGCCGCCCTGGCAGCCAGCCGCCCTGGATCAGTGCCAGCCAGCCGCACAGGCCGAGAAGAGGTGCCAGCAGATCTCCCCGTCCGGAAATCCAGGCCACCGCCTCCACATGCACGGGATGGACGGCGAAGAGGGTGGCGGCGACGGTGGCCAGGTCCCAGCGCCCGCTCAGGCGCAGGAACAGCAGCCACGCCGCCAGGACCAGGGCGATGTGGAGAAGCAGGTTGGTCAGGTGGAAGGCCTGGGGATTGCCGCTTCCCAGCAGGTTGTCCAGAGCCAGGGACACCTGGAGCAGGGGCCGGTAGTAACCGGTGGCAAGAAGATCTCCCCAGAGGCCGGTGCCTCCCATGGACATGTCCAGCCGACTTGGCATCTCCTGGATGAGAGCGTGATCGTCGAAGACGAAGCCACCCTTCAGGGACGCTGTGTACGGCAGGCAAGCCGCCAGCAGCGGCAGCAGAAGAGTCAAGGTGGAGCGCTGAAATCGGATAGGCTTGCTTCCTGCCTGCAGCTTCTGCCAGGGCCCGGCCTTGATCCCCGGCCGGTGGGGCCGTCATTATACCTGGGTGAACCTGCTGGCAACCGACCTGGATCTGCGTGCGGCACTGCGGCTCATGGTTATTTCCGACGTGCGCCTGGCCCGGGGACGCACGCACGTGGAGATCGTGCGCCAGGCATTGCGAGGGGGGGCCACGGCTATTCAGTTGCGTGACAAGGAGGGCGAGGATCGCGATTTCCTGGCCACGGCAGAGGACATCGCCGCCCTTTGTGACCGTGCCCGGGCCCTGTTCTTCGTCAATGACCGGGTGGATGTTGCCCGCCTGGCCGGTGGCGGCTGTCATCTGGGGCCCGACGATCTGGGCATCCGTGAGGCACGCGGCCTGCTGTCGTCTCCCGCTCTTCTCGGCTTCTCGGCGGGGACTCCGGCGGAAGCCATGGCGGCGGCCGAGGCTGGTGCCGACTACCTGGGCGTCGGTCCCATCTTCGCCACCAGTTCCAAGGAAGATGCCGGTGAGCCACTGGGTGTGGACGGCCTGGCCAAGATCGTGGCCGCGACATCACTGCCTGTGGTCGCCATTGGCGGCATTCATGCCGGCAATGCCACCGCCTGTATCACGGCCGGTGCCTGTGGTGTGGCGGTGATTCGCGCCGTGGTGGCGGCTGCCACGGTAGCGCCGGCGGCGCGTGCCCTGAGGCGTGCGGTGGATCGGGCCCTGGAGACGGGGGAGTGACCGGGCGCGGCTGGCCCGTGGCCCTGACCATCGCGGGCTCGGACCCTTCCGGGGGTGCAGGCCTGCAGGGCGACCTCAAGACCTTTGCGGCCCTGGAGGTATACGGCGCCGCGGCGATCACGGCGATCACCGTCCAGAACACCAGGGGCGTGGAAGATGTTCACCTGTTGCCGCCTGCCCTGGTGGGCCGCCAGGTGGAAACGGTTCTTGACGATCTCCCGGTGGAGGCGGTGAAGATCGGCATGCTGGGAGACAGGCCGCAGGTTCAGGCTGTGGTCGATGCACTCTCCAGGAGGCCGGACATTCCGGTTGTTCTGGATCCGATCATGCGCGCCAGCGGCGGTGAATCGTTGCTGGCGGAGGAAGGCCTGGAGATTCTGCTGAAACGCCTGCTGCCCCTGGCCCATGTGGTGACCCCCAATCTGCCCGAAGCCCGGGTCCTGGCAGGCGGGCGGGAAGCACCACCGGCGGAACTGGCACAGTTGATCCTGGCGCGTGGCGCCCGTGCCGTCCTGGTGACAGGCGGCCATGGAACAGGGGATAGTGTGGAGGACCTGCTGGTCACCAGAACAGGCCGGCGCCGTTTCAGCCGGCCGCGGCTGGACACAACCTCGACACATGGGACCGGTTGCGCGCTGGCCGCGGCGGTGGCCGCCGGGCTGGCCCGGGGCATGACCCTGGAAGATGGAGTCAGCATGGCGTGGGATTACGTGGGCAAAGCCCTGGAGACCGCATGGCCCCTGGGCCATGGCAGAGGGCCGCTTCATCATATGTATCCATTCTGGTCGGAGCGGGCGTGAGAGCCGCGATCCGGCAACCGTTCTGGTCGGTCCTGGTGCTGGTGACCTGTGTCGCCGGTTGGGCCTGCGGGCCCCAAGAGGACGCCGGCTCGCCGGGCGGCGAACCGGCGTCGCCGGCAGGGGAGAGCACGCCCGTAGCCGAATCCCCTGTGGGAGGAGTACCTCGCCCAGGACCGGTGCGCCGGCCATCCCCGTCCGTTGAGGGGCCGCAGGCGCGTGTGGACTCTCAGGTCAAGGCAGTGCGCTACTTTGCTCACGCCCGTTTCTCCCTGGCCCGGGACGAGCAGGGCCGTCCTTTGGGTGTGCGCGTGGATTCGGTGCTCGCCAACGGGAAGGTGTACTGGGCCGGGGTCCATGAGGAAGACCTGCTCACCCGGATCAACCATGTGCGCCTGGATGATCCACGTACCTTCGAGCAGGCAGTGCGCCTGGTGGAGGATCAATTCCTCGCCGGGCGACCGCAGCGCATCCATATCATCCGCCAGGGCAAGGCCGCGGCCCTGGTGCCCATGGGAGCCATCAAGACTGAGCCGGTACCGGAGACCGAGCCGGTACCGCAGACCCAGCCCTAGCAGTTCCCCGGGTTACCGTCCCGCAACGGGTTGCCGGCAGGCGTCACGTAGGTGCTGCTGCCACAGCCGTTGGTGGTGTTGAACATGTAGGTCTGGATCTGGCCGGGAGCCGGGAGGCTGCTGTCGGTCGCCGTGGTGACCCCGATGCCGGCGAAGAGACAACTCCCGAAATCACCGCCGGCCGAACTGCGCAGGGTGGCGCCGTCCCCCCGGACCACGTTGTAGGCCAGACTGGTACCGCCTGGTTCAGCGGGTGCCGCCCAGTCGAAACGGACGCCGCCGCCTCCCGGTACGGTGGCCACCACCGTGCTCTCGATACTGCCGGGCAGAGACCAGAGAGCGGGATCGGCGGCCGCGCAGTCGCCGGAGTTGGTGTATCCGTCACCATCACTGTCAGGGCCCGCGTTGACGGTCATGAGGCGGGCGCGGTTGGGGATGACGACTTCCGGATTGCGCAACTGCACGTCCAGGATGCCGGGGTTGGCGTTGGCGGCCACATCCACCGTCACTTCCAGGGTGGATGAGTTGACGAAACTGGTGGACACCACGGTGACACCGCTAGGGCCCGAACCGTTGAAGGTGGGACTCAGGAAATCGACCTGGGCGCCGGCGCGGAAGCCGGCGCCGCTGATGGTCACCAGCACGTTGCTGTCATCCTGGTCGAGAGTCGCCGGGGCAGCGCCGGTGAGCAGCACCGCGGGAGCGCTCTCGGTGCGCACCCTGTAGAGAATGTCAATCACGTCGCCGACAAATCCCACGAAGGTCTGAAAGTTGTCTTCGGTGAGGAAGGTATTGCCGCTCCCGCCGGTGCAGACGTTGCTGGGTGGACCGCTGCAGTCATCTTCGCCGGTCCCGGAGTCGATGGTGCAGGAGACGCCGCTAGTGGAGCAGGTCAGGTCGGAGATGTTGGCGATGATGAAATAGCCGTCGACAATGAGATTGGTGAAGCTCTCTGGCTGCTTCACCACGAAGAACAGGTCCCGCGCCTCTGTCACGGTCACGTTGAAGCGCTCCCGCACGTCCACCAGTTCCGTCAGGCCGGTGCCGCCGTTGGCGCTGCCGGCGACAAGGCGCGGGGGGTTGAAGACGATGGCCGGTTCGATGATATTGGCATTGCCTGGCTCGGCCAGCATGAGACCGCCTGTATACGGCTCATCGGAGCGGCCGTTCTTCGTCCAGATGCCCTCGGTCACGTTGTACGGGGGTGGCGGCAGGTCACTGGCTGGAACGCGCATGAGCCAGTAGTTGTCATTGTTGCCCTCTTCGTTCAGGCCGATGCCGCCAAAAAGGTTGGGGGCGGGATTGATGACATCGTGACGGCTGATGCCGGTGGGATTCTCCCGCTGGGATGCCGTCTTGCCGGTGTCCGGGTCCAGGTTGATGGCGATATCGACCCCGGGGACAAGATCGCCCGGGGCGATGCTGATCATGGTTGCCTCGTCCGGATTATCGGTGGCGGCGCCGGCCGTGGAGCCGTCGCCACCGTCGGCGGATTCCAGGGTGTTGTAGAACTCGAAGCGCTGGGGCAGAAACCCGAGGCTGCCGGCAAAATCGGTGGCGTCACCGTCAGCCACCCTGCTGTTGCCGGCCGTCAGGTTATAGCGGTTTTCCAGGCGCCCGAACGGTTCATCGGTGCCGTCCAGCCACTCGGTGTAGATGTAATAGTCGCCGGCCGGGAGACCGTCCAGGCGGTAGAATCCGGGGCCCTGGGCCAGGAAGTCGGCGCTGTCTATGGCATCCTCCGGATCCAGGAAGCGGGAAATACTGAAGCGCGCGGCGACTGCATCAAGATTGTCGGCCCTTACGGCGGTGACGTGGACTCCGCCGGACCCCAGTCCATCCAGGGAGATGATTCCGGTGATGGTGCCGGTGTTGGTATCGAAGCTGGCATTTTTATAGATGTGTCCGGCTGCGGAGATGTCGTCGCTGTGCACCGTGCTCGAACTGCCCGCGCCGTCCCCGGGTGGGTTGGTGTCGGTGAAGGGGTAGGAGCTTGCTTCATGGAAGAGAGTGTGGGAAAGGCTCAGCCAGTGGGCGATCTCGTGGGTGGCGATGCCTCGAACGTCCTGGGTGCCGGAGGTGCCGTCGGTGGTAAAAGTCGTATCGAATACGTTGAAGATGATGTCGCAATCGATATTGGTGCCGTGGGTGTAGGTGCCCACCGGCGCCAGAAGAATGTTGACGGCACCGGCCATGAGCCAGCCCAGGCCGTTGCTGGGATTGCCGTCGGATAGTTCAGTGACGATCTGTTCGCTGGTGAGGGTGGTGCAGGGGGCCGCCGCCACGAAATTACCAGGGTCGCTCGGCGGGTTGAAGATGAGGGCATTCACGCCGTCAACGGCGAAGACATCGGTAGCGGTGGTACCTCCGAACGCGAAGTCAAGCACATTGTCCGGCAGGTCTTCCCACTGGGCGAAGGCGGCATCGAGCTCCGGCTTGACGACGACCACCGTCAGGCCCAGGCTGTCATTCTGGTTGAGCTTCCAACGGACGGGAAGGGTGCGAGGGTCCCAGAAGGCATTGATGATATTGGTGCCTGTATCGTTGACGGCTTCAATGTTGCCACCTCCCGAAACGGGTACCGGCATGAGGAAGGCGGCAATGGCCAGCGCCATGGTCAGACACAGTCCGGCGCGCTTCATGGCTGCACGTCGTCCCGGCCGGCCAGATCGTGCAGACGACCCATGAAGGCTTCTGCCGGGAGGGTACCCGGCGTGAGGCTGCCGGCACCCTGCTCTCCCCGGGTGGGCGTGCGCCCGCGGCCCACGGCCGGGGAGGCGTCCGCCGGCGATGCCGTGCCGAGAATGTGCAGGGCTGCCTTGCCCCTGCTCACGGGGCGAACCACTTCATTCCGCAGATCGGCAGGTGCGCCAACGGCCATGAGGCCGGCAGCGCCGGGGCGCAAGCGCACGGCGCCCTGGAAGAAACCCACAGGCTGGCGGCGATTGTCACGCGTGGTGTAGATGAACAAGATCACTTCTTCGTCGCGGCTGAAGCGGGGAGCGTCGGCCACCACCGTGGCATAACCCGAACCGGGGGCCTCGCCGCCAATCACCTCCATGTCGAAGAGTTCGCCGGCTCGCATGGGCCCCTTGACAGGTTCCAGCACCTGGAAAGAAGTCACCGTCCAGTGGATATGGGTATCCGGGTCGGTGCGCACCAGATTTTCCAGGACACGGGCACGGACGACATCGTCGGACCGCTCCACCATGTCGGGCAGGGTCAGGCGCCGCACCGTGGTGGCATGGACGGTGGCGATGCAGACTCCGGTCAACAGCAGCAGGGTGGCCCAGCGCAGGTTTGCTCCACGGCGGGGGAGGCTGAATCGCGGCATGGGAAGTCCTTTCGGGAGAAGGGCGCGAGCGAACCTCACCCCGGGCCCCATCGCACCATGTATACGAGATGGTAGGTGCGCTGGCAACCACTAATTTGCAAGATTGCCTGCGATTATGAGCTTTCTCCCTGCCCGGGCGACGATTCTTGCTGGCATGTGGATCTGGCCCGCCTTGTGGGAGGGATCATCTCCCCATAGAATATCGACTTCGAGTTTCGACGCCTTGCGGGGCGCGGGAAGGAGTTTTGGTGAAGGGGATGACTTTCTTGAGGACGGCGGTGACGCTGGCGATTGTCTTCCTGGTGACCGGCGCCGTGCCGGTGCCGGGTGCCGGGTCCGGCCCCCGGGTCGTGGTTCTTGGCTTCGACGGGGCCGATCACCGCCTGGTGGAAAAATGGATGGACAGCGGTGACCTCCCGAACCTCGCTCACCTGCGTGACACCGGCGTCTATTCGCCCCTCCTGCCCACCAACCCGCCCCAGACACCGGTCTCATGGTCGTCATTCGCCACCGGGCTGAACCCCGGGCGGACGGAGATCTTCGATTTTCTGAAGCGGGTGGAAGGCACCTACCTGCCCGACTTTTCCATGGTGACGCCGACTTATCGAGAGGTGGGGTTCGGGCGCGACAACCCCCTGTATCTCGGTGTGGGCGGTGCGGCAGGATTGGGTCTCATGGTCCTCCTTCTGGCATTCTTTCTCCGGGTGCGTCGGGGCCGTGCGCTCATGGCCGGGCTGATTGTGGCGGTGGTGCTGGCCGGTCCGGGATATGTGATCTTCGCGCGCCTGTTGCCTCAGCGCACACCCTGGGCGGAAAATGGACGACGTGGCCGTGCTGTCTGGGAAATCATGCAGGAGGCGGGCAAGAGGGCGACCATCCTGCGCCTGCCGGTCACCTTCCCCGCCTCGGACGTGCCGGGCGGGTACATGCTGTCCGGACTGGGGGTTCCGGATATGCGCGGGGGCATCGGGACGCCGACGGTCTACACCACCGATCCCGGGCGCAACCCCGCCGACAATGAATTCGCCATCCGTGTGGTCATGCTGGAGGCCGGTACCGGGGAGGAAGCCGGTGCCTGGGAGACGGACATCCAGGGCCCGGACAACAAGCCGTTTTACGCCTACCCCATCAAGATGGCCGGTGAAGGGATCGAATCCCGCACCGATCGGCGGGAGGCTGAACGAGCCATGCGCGAGAGCCTGGATGCCCGGGCCGTGCCCAAGATCCTGACGCTGCCGTTGCACATCAGCGTTGATAAGGACAAGGCCACCGCCACGGTCACGGTGGCGGGACGGCCCCGCACGCTGGAGGTGGGGCAGTGGAGTGAGATGGTCCCGTTCACTTTCCCTGTGAACTGGCTGGTGGACAGGCTGCAGCCGGTGCAGGGAGTGGCCCGCTTCTATCTCATGTCGGTGGAGCCGGAGTTGAACCTGTACCTGGCGCCGGTTAACTTTCACCCTGAGTTCCACCCGGTGCCGTTCACCTACCCCCCCAACTGGTCCGAGAAGCTGGAGGAGCGCTTCGGGCTCTACAAGACAATCGGCTGGGCTATCGACACCTGGACCCAGAGCGCGGGGCTGGCCGACGAATCCCTCACCCTGGATGATGTCGCTTACACCGAGAGCCGCTATGCCGAGATGATGGAATCTCTCCTTGCTGAGAGCGAGAGCGATCTCTATGTGCAGATCTTCACGGGGCCGGATCGGGCCGCCCACATGCTCTGGCGCCTCATAGACACGGAGCATCCGCTCCATGATCCCCAGCGGGCCGCAGAGTTGAAAGATGCCCTGAAAAGCGTCTACCAGCAGATGGATCAAATTGTGGGGCGCGCCATGGAACTGATTCCCGACGATGCTCTCTTGATAGTCTGCTCGGATCACGGATTCGCGTCGTATCGCCGGGGCGTGAACTACAACACCTGGCTGGTGAAGAACGGATTCATGAACCTGTCGGTACCGTATTACGGCGAGACCAAGACCCTTGAGGACCTGTTCCACGGCGGCAGTTTCTTCGAAAACGTGGACTGGTCCCGCACCAAGGCCTACGCCATGGGTCTCGGGGAGATCTACATCAACCTGGAAGGGCGTGAGCCCCAGGGGATTGTGCGCCCCGGCCCAGAGTATGAACAGGTGCGAGATGCCATCATCTCCGGGCTTGAAGCGCTGGTGGATCCTGAGACGGGGGACAAGCCCGTTTTCAAGGTCTACAAGCGGGAAGAGATGTACGGTGAATTCAACGCGGCCATCGTCCCTGATTTGCGCCCTGCCAACAATCTCAACTACAGAGTGGAGTGGCAGACGGCACTGGGCGGGTTCACGCCCGAGGTGATCACCGAGAACGACAAGCAGTGGTCGGGTGATCACTGTTCCCTGGAGCCGTCCTTCGTGAAGGGAATTCTGTTCATGAACAGGCCGGTGAGCCTGGACGGGCCGCGCATGGTTGATCTGGCGCCGACCATGCTGGAAGGCGTCGGCGTGAATCCGCCTCCCGGCCTGGATGGGAGATCCCTGCTGCAGGGCGGGGGCGGTCGCTGAGCCCCGTGATGAACGGCAGTCTTTACCGGCGAGTTGTGGTCGGAGCCTTTGCCCCTTTTCTGCTTCTCGGCACGCCGGCCGCGGCCGGCAACGACGACCCCTCGGAGCGCCTGCGCCGCTTGCGCCGGGAAGCAGCCGCCCTGGCCCAGGAGAACGTCCTCCTGGGTGAGGAAGAGAAAAAGATTCTTGGGCAGCTGGATGAGCTTGCCGCGCGCCGGGATGTCGCTGCAGCCGAACTGGAGGTGGCCCGGACAGCACTGGCCGATGTGAGCCGTGCCGCCGATGCATGGGAGGAGGAGGAGGCGCGGGCACTGCTGCGCGAAAAGATGGCGCGACAGGGCCTGGCCACGCGCCTGCGGCAAATGGAACGGCTCGGCCCGACGGCCCGGGTGGCGGCCCTGGCCGCCGCGCCGAGCCCCGGCGCGGCCATCGCCGGCTTGCGGGCATTCACCGATGCCGCGGCCCTGGATCGGAAGATTGTGACGGCGGCGCGACGCAGTGGGCAGCGGGCCGCCACGGCTGCCCGGGAAGCCCGTGCTGCTCGCCTGGAGCTGCAGGCGGCGACGACCCGGGCCCTGGCCGGGCAGGAATTGGCAGCCACCGCCACGCGCAGGTACCAGGAACGCCTGGGGAAGATCCGTGCCGAAACGCGCCTATACACCCAGGCAGCAGCGGAACTGAATGACGCCTCCGCAAGGCTGCAGGCCTTTCTGGGCGGAGACCTGCCCGCCCCGCCGGACGGCCCCGACCCCTTGCGCCTGCGGGGGACCCTGCCCTGGCCGGTCAGCGGCAAGGTCCTGCAGGGCTTTGGGCCCCGCCGTCATCCTCGCTTCGGGACCCTGGTGCCCCACAATGGCATCGCCATCGCCGCGCCCGCCGGCGCCGATGTACGCGCCATCGTCGATGGGAAGGTGGTCTTTGCCGACTGGTTCCAGGGGTATGGGCGCACCGTGATCATCGATCACGGGGCTGGACTCATGACCGTTCAGTCACATCTCTCGGCGGTGATCGTCTCCGTCGGGCAGGTCGTCACCCAGGGTCAGCTCCTGGGTCTGGTGGGTGATAGCGGCTCTCTGGAGGGGGTACGCCTCTATTTTGAAATCCGCCGGGAAGGGACTCCGGTCGACCCGGAGGGCTGGCTGGGGCATTCTCCCGCTGTCTGAGCTCCCGGTGTTTGCCCGCGGCCTGGTGTAGACTCATACTTGGTGACATGGGGTAATGGAAGGCATGAACATGCGGATAGGACGACATAGAGTTGCCCTGGTTGTCCTCTCGTTCCTGGTCCTGGTCTTCACCCTTGCGGGCAGACTGGTCGGGGATGAGGGGCAGAGGGAGCGAACCTACAACGATCTGACCACCTTCACGGAGGTTCTCCACCTGGTGGATACGTCCTATGTCGATGCCGTGACCGAGGAGAACCTGATGGCCGGGGCCTTTCGCGGCATGCTGGCGAGTCTGGATCCCCACAGTGGCTGGTTGAGTCCTGAGGAGACCCGGGATGTCCTGGCCGCTGAGGACGGCCGCATCGATGCCGGTGTTGAGACCACCAAGCGGAGCGGGTATGCCTATGTGGTGCGCATCATGCCCGGCGGGCCGGCTGACAAGGCGGGTGTGAAGGTGGGTGAATATATCCGCACCATCGATGGCCGCACGACCCGTGAGATGAGCGATCTCCAGGTGCGCCATCTTCTGGCCGGATCGCCTGACACCCTGATTCATCTGAATCTCTTCGGGGACCACGAGGGCAGGGAAGTCGAGCTGGAACTGGTTCCTTACGAACTTGAACCGGTGGACGCCACCCTGGACCCCGGCGGTGTGCTGGTGGTCACCGCGCGGAGGCTGGGGCCCGGTACCGTGAAAGCTCTCGATCATCTGCTGCGCAGGCCGCCGGAGGGGACGGAGAAGGTCCTCCTGGATCTGCGCAACGTGGTCGGGGGGCAGGAAGATGATGCCGTGGCCTTCTCGGATCTCTTTCTGGATGAGGGCGTCATCGTGCGCGTGGATGAACGGGGCCAGGAGGAACGAGTCCTGTCGGCGCGAGCCGGCACTGTCTGGGACGGGCCTCTGGCACTCCTGGTGAATCACCTCTCAGCCGGTCCGGCGGAGATCATCGCAGCAGCTCTGGGCCGCAACGGGCGGGCTGAGCTGCTGGGTGAGAGAACCTTTGGTGATGCCTCCTTGCAGCGGCTGATTCGTCTGCCTGACGATTCCTCGATCATTCTCTCCGTGGGGCATTACCTCGGGCCCAAGGGTGTGACCTGGCATAAAGAGGGTCTCGTTCCCGACGTGCCCATCGGTGACGAGAAAGACGAGATTGCGGCGGAGGGGGAAACTGATGAACGCTCACCCCTGGCCCGTTCCGAGGAGCAGCTTCAGCGGGCCGTCCAGTACCTGCTGGACCAGGGCGCAGTGGAGAAAGCGGCTTGACACCAGAATCCCTGCGGGAGCAATTGCAGGGATTCCAGCGTTCGCATGCCAGGGAGGAGCGATCCGCCTGGGGCCAGGCACGGCTGGCGCCCCTGCCGGCCGTGGATGACGAATTCTCCGATCTCTTCCGAGGCGAGACTTTTGCCGACGTGAGAGAAATGTTCCGCGGCACTCAGGGGCGGCACCGGCGCTGGGATCGTTTCATCGTTGCCGGCCGTCAGCGCCGGGAGTGCCGGGATGAGCGTCGGGCTCTGGCCGCAAGCCTGCAACAGGTCAGGCTCGGTGATGGCGTTGGGGAGGATGAAGCCGCCATGGAGCAGGCGTTGGCCCTGGCGGCTGCCGGCGAGTACCGGGAGGACGAGGACGGTCCTTGCGGGAATGACGCCGTGCCCCGGCACCTGCTCGCGCAGCGCGCCGGACTGGAGGATCGGCGGCGCCGGAGTGAAGAAGAGGGTTCCGAGGAGATCAGGCAGGCTCTGCCAGCCGGCCGCGCAGATGACATCTGGCGCAGCCTGATCGGACCGGCCGGCTTTCTGCGCCGGGGCGATGGAGAGATCCGGCGTGGCGACGGCCTTGAGAGCGGGTGCCTGCCCGAGGCCATCCCCCAGCTCATTCATCTTGTCATCCAGTCCGGCGCTGGGCTGGAGGCCTGGGACGCTCAACTCCGGGCCGCAGGCTCTGCCCTGGCCCTTGCCCACATGCCCCCGGACCTGGCGGCTGAAGATCGCTGGCTGCCCGGGGAAGAGGGGGCGGGAGTGTACGGTCGCCTGTGGGCGCGACGCCTCCTGGATCCCTCCTGGCTGGAGTCTGTCGGGGTGATCGGATTGCGACAGGAAGTCGTGGCCGGCCAGGCGCGTGAGCGCCTGGCGGCGCGTCTCCTTGCTCTGGCTGATGCGGTCATGGAGGGGCGCCCGGGGCCGCTCCCTCCAGGCTGGCGCTGGCTGGCCTCCTGGCCGGCGGATTCCGCCGCGGCCATGGCGCAACTCTGCGGCCTGCCGACGGCCCGGGCCATGTTGCACGACGAGCATCTGGCAGCCCTGCTGGATCACGTCCTGCTGCGCCGCTGGGGACACCGCTGGGAGAGCAGCCGCCAGGGGGCCGACCTGCTGCGCCAGTTGTGGAGTGAAGGCTGGGCACGCCCCCTCACCGAATTGCTATCTTTGCTGGGAGAATCGGATCCGCATGGCGATGTGCTCATGGAAAAGTTCTAGGAAGGTGTCCACCTTGCGCTGCCCCTGGCTGCCGGCCCTGGCCCTGGCCTTCCTGGGAGCAGTGCCGGCCATGGCTGTCAACGAGGTCGCTCTGGCCGCAAGCCCCATGGAGAAGCAGGAACTCCAGGGCGCCGAAGCCTACTTTCATTTTGCCATGGCCAAGCTGGCCCAGCAGCAGCAGCGCTACGACGCCGCCGTGGCTTTTCTGCGGGAGGCTGCCGCCGCCGACCCGGACTCGGCCGGCATTCAGGCGGAGTTGGCCGCCACCTACATGGTCATCCGGGATTACCCGGCGGCGGAAGAGTCGGCCCGGCGGGCTCTGGCCATGGAGCCGGATAATTCCGCAGCCCACACCGTTCTGGCGAATCTCTACTATTCGCGTGCCCGGCGGGGCATCGATTCCGAGGCCAACCGCAGCCGTGCCATGGACGAACTGGAGGCTTCCCTCCGAGGTAGCGATGAAGATGACCCCGACATTCTCCTGACCCTGGGACGGTTCTACTTCGAGCAGGGGGAGTTCCACCGCGCGGCAGAATTTCTTTCCCAATACCTGGAGACGCAGCCGGCCCCGGCGCCCAACCCCCTCTTCCTGCTGGCCCGGGCTCATATCCAGCTGGAAGACTATGACGGCGCCGAACGTGCGCTGAAGCAGATCCTGGATACGGTGCCTGATTCGTTGCAGGCACTGGAAACTCTGGTCAACATCGAGCGCCTGCGTGGTGATTTCGCCGGCAGCCTGCCGCTCCTGGAGCAGATCCTCGCCATACGGGGTGGTGATGCATCTCTCTACAAGAAGATGGGTGAAGCCTATTTTCATCTTGAGCAGTATCCCGACGCCATCGAAATGTTCCAGCTGGCGCTCAACGAAGATCCGGGATCGCCGTACAGCCTCTACTACCTGGCTCTCTCCCAGGAGCGATCCGGGCAGATGCCCAGAGCTCTGGAGACGCTGAAGCAGATGTATGAGCGCGATCCCGAGAATACCGAGGTTGTGTTTCGCATGGCCCAGCTTCAGGAAAGGCTCGGTGATCGGCGTGCCGCCCTGGAACTCTACGGCGACCTGCTTGATCTGCTGGGGAAAACCGAGGATCTGGATGACCCGCGCCGTAAGGATATTTCGACTTTCTGCGCCCGCGTGGCCCTGATCCAGATG
>JAPUKF010000287.1 GCA_027295805.1 Acidobacteriota bacterium
GAACAGCATGAGTTTGACATCCAGGCCGAGGCGCCATCCCGATGCGGTTTATAAGATTGTTGACGGTGAGGCGTTGATCGTCGTCCCGGGCTCGGAGGCCCAGCACCTGGTTCTCAACAAAGTCGGGGCCTGGGCCTGGGAACTCCTGGACGGAGATCATGACCTGGAGAGTATCTGTGAGCAGCTCACCATCGAGTTCGATGTGGAGCTGGACGAGGCTGGGCGCGATCTCAATGCACTCCTCGCAGATTTGCAGGAGCACGGCGCCCTGGACAACACCGCGAACTGAGAGGACGGCATGACAGAGGCCAGCAAGAGTGCCCCTGGGGGGCGAACCGACAACGTGGATACCAATCACTACCGGCGAATTCTCAAGAAGGAGTGGAATCGGGGCAATCCGCTGGCGGCGAACTTCGAGTTGACTTTTCGCTGCAATCTTAAATGTGAATTCTGCTACAACGTGGATGACCCGGTCTCCCGGGAGTTGACGACTCCCCAGATTCTGGACAGCCTGCGCAAGCTCAAGAGTCTCGGTGTTCTTTACTGTGCTCTCACGGGTGGCGAACCCATGGTCCACCCGGATTTCTGGGAGATCGCCCAGGGTGTCAAGCGGCATGGCATGGCGCTGCGGCTCTACACCAATGGCTGTTATATCGATGATAGGGCCGCCGAGAGATTTGCCGGGGATGTGCGGGCCCTGGAGGTCGAGATCAGTATCCACGGGGCGACGGCTGAAACCCATGACCGGCTCACGGGGATCAGGGGTTCCCTGGACAAGGCTCTGCACGGTGTGCGCCTCCTGCGCCGGCGGGGCGTGAAGGTCATTCTCAAAACGCCCATCACGCGCACCAACGAGAATGAAGTGTGGGACATTCAGCGTCTGGGCCGCGATCTGGACGCCTTCGTGACCTTCGATCCTGTGGTCACACCCCGGGATGACGGCGACATGGATCCTCTGCGCCTGCAGGCGACTCCGGACTTCCTGAGGCGGTTCTGGTCCGAAGAGTGGAAAGAGTTGAGAGGTGGTCATGAGGTCACGCCCATGGACCACACGGAGGTGCGTGCCAACTGTGGCACCGGGCGCACCACCATCGCCCTGGACCCTTACGGCAACATTTATCCCTGCATCCAGTGGCGGCGCAAGGCCGGCAACATCCTTGAGGTGGAGGATCTGGCCGAACTCTGGCGGCAGTCCCCGGTCTTGCAGGAAGTCAGGGACGTGGCCTTGAAGGTCCCCCAGACCACGCTGAAAGGATGCGATTCGGGCGAGTTCTGCACCTTCTGCATGGGAGTCGCCGAGATTCAGACAGGTGATCCCATGGGGATGTATCCCCAGGCGCTGACCAATGCGCGCGCCAAGTTGGAGTCATACAACAAGAAACACGAGGACAAGGCTGGCGTGGCGTCAGTCGGACGATAGGAGTACCGGAAACAGGTCGCCATCGACGGGAGGCTGGTGACGCCGCGCCGCGCCGCGCCGGTGTTGCGAACCGCCGTCGGAGATGAAGATGTTGGTTGCCTGGCGAACCTTGATCACGGCCGGTGTGATGCTGGCCATGGCTCCGGCCTTGGCGCGGCCCGCTCCAGTTCTTCCTGATGGCGTGGTCATCCAGGAGTCGGGGCAGGGCAGAGTGGTCCTGGATATTCGCCCTCCCCAGCCCACATGGCGGGAGGATCCCGCGCGGGGCCGGCGTATCGTCATACCCGGGTACGGCTTGCAGGCGGACGGGGACTGGCCCTGGCTCCCGGAGGCACGGCTCAGAGTCGCCACGGGAAGTCCGGAGGCCGTGCGCCTGCGGGTGGAGATTCTCTCCCGCCGCGTCCTGGATGGGCTGCAACCTGCACGACCTCTGGAACCCCTGCGCCTGACCGACCCGGCCGATCCCGCCGGTCCTGGGACGGTTCTCTGGCGGCAGGCGGATCCCAGGCCCTTCCCCCTGGCCATGGCAGCGGCGCGTCTCGGGCCACCTGGGGCGTTGCGCCGGACGCCCTTCGTCGAGTTGTATCTGACCCCCGTCCGTCCGGTTTCCGCCGGGGGCGCCCTGGAATTCATCGAGCATTACCGGGTCACCCTTGAATGGCCGGCCCATGGACGGGAGAGAGCGGCGCCCCCCGGCCCGGCGACCCCATTCACCCGGCAGGCTGAGAGCTGGCTGCTCCATCCTGATAGGGATGGTCAGGATGGCGCGCCGATGTCGCAGGATCCGGCCGCGGGTGATCAAACTCTCAACTCCGAGTCAACCGCAGCCCCCGTGGCCGTGGGCCAGAGTGCCGCCTTGCCGGTGCTGCGCCCCGCTCTGCCTCTCACCCCCACTGCTGGTAGCGTTGTCTATGGCCTGGATGTCCAAACGGATGGCGTCTACCGTCTGAGCGGCACCTGGTTGGCGGCGTTCGCCCCCGATCTGACAGGCCGGCCCGTGGCTGAGATCTTCGTGGCGGCCAACGGCGTGGAGTTGCCCATCCAGATCCTGGATGACGGGGATGGAGTGGTCTCGGCTGGTGATGATGTGATCTTTTTCGCTGAAGGGGTCCATGAAGATTTTCTGGATCCCGATGAGTGGGAGGCGGGGGACTACACCGATATCCGGCCTTACTACCTGGGCGTGGCCGCCGGGGCGCGGGTGCGCATGTCCACTGCCCGCAGCGGTGCGCCCGTGTCTGGATTTGCCCTCTTGACGTCCTATCAGGCGCTGGTCCACAGCGAAGAGGATGATCTCTTTCTCAACTCGGTGCCTGACGACCTCGCCTCCCGCTGGTATGACGAACCGTTCCTGCTGCAGACCGCAACGCTGCGCTCCCTGACCCTGGCGCTACCGGCCGCCGACCCCGGAGGCGTGGCGGCGCTGAAAGTCCGCATGCTGGGCGCCCTCATCGGCGGCAACACCAGCGGACTGCACCGTACCCGGCTGAGCGTGAACAACATGCAGGTGGATGAGGCGGACTGGGATGGTGTGGTGGTGTTCACTCAGGGGGAGGATAACGGCACGGTGACCTTCCCTGCTTCCCAACTCACTGATTCCACCACGGTGGATGTGGAACTGCCCCTCACTCGTCTTGATGGTGGTGTGCCGTTGACCACGGACCTGGTGGCCCTGGACTGGGTGGAAGTCTCCTATGATCGCCTGTTCACCGCCGCCGGCAACACGCTCCTGTTCACGGTGCCCAACCAGGATGCCACCATCACGGTGGATGGTCTCACCAGCGGCGACGCTGTGGTGTATGAAACGACCGAGGTCAACGGCGGGCTGGCCGCGCCCCTGCATCTGGCGGGCGCCCAGGTCTCCGGCGCGGGTTCCTTCCAGGTGACCTTCGAGCTGGCCGCCGCCGAAGGGGTTGCCGGCAGCCGCAGCTTCGCGGTCATGGCCGGCGCAGGCTTGCAGCCGGACCCGGGCGCCGTTTCAACCCGCCCGGCAACCCTGGACCTGAGCAGCGGAGGTGCCGACTGGCTGCTCCTGGGAGCCGATGATTTTCTCGACCTGTCGCCGTCCTCCGGTCTCTCCCGTCTGCTGAGCCTGCGCCAGAGCCAGGGTCTGCAAACCAGCGTGGTGCCCCTTTCAGCGGTGTACGACCAGTTCTCCTTCGGAGTCATCGACCCCCAGGCTATCCGGGACTTCATTGCCTGGAGCCTGGCTCAGTGGTCTCCGGCGCCGACCTTCGTGGTCCTGGTGGGCGACGCCAGTTTTGACTACAAGAACAACTTCCAGCATGCCATCCCCCGCAGCATCCTCCCGACCTACATGGGCAGCAAGGTCAGCGCCCCCGAGCTGACTTACTTCTCCATGGATAACAAGTTTGCCGCCGTGCTGGGCAGCGATGATGTCCCCGATGTCCTGCTGGGAAGGCTGGCGGCTCATGATGCCGCCGAAGCCGAGAGCCTGTTCACCAAGCTGGCAGACTATGGAGCCATTGCATCCGGGCCGGCCTGGACTCGCCGCGGCTTTTTCCTGAGCGATGCGGAGAGTGGCGGTTTCGAGTTCACCCTGCGCCTGGTTATCGACAAGTATATCGACCGGCCGGAGAACCCGGGCTTTCTGGACCCCAATGGCCCCTGCTTTTCCACCGGCAATTGCCGGAACGATCAGGCCGGAGAAGGGGCGCAGTTCGCCACGGCCAGCATGCAGGCCCTCATCACCCGCAATCCGAGCACGCCCCTCACCTCCCTCGCGGAAACCATGCTCCAGTGGATCAAGGACGGCCTCAACGCCGGGGCCGCGGTGACCTACTATAACGGGCATGGCGGTTTTCAAGCCTGGGGCCGTGACGTGGATATCTTCAGGACCCGATCGTTTGATCCTGATGACGTGGATGATCTGGCCAACGGTGCCAGGCCGACCTTCCTGATCAACATCAACTGCATCACCGGTGGCTTTCATGCCGACTCCCGCACCACGGCGTCAAACGACCTGAGCTACTCACTGGCTGAAGACATGCTGGTGACGCCCGACCGCGGCGCCATCGGGGTCCTGGCACCCTCTCATCTGACATTTATCTCCATTCTGGGGGTGGCGGCCAACGCCCTCTGGGATCGGCTCCTGGGAGATGAGAGGGACCGGTTGCTGGGAGAACTGAACCTGGCCTTGCGGCTGGCGTTCAGCGATGCCGGCGCCATCACGGATTTGCGCTCCTTCGCCTTCCTGGGGGACCCTGCTACCCGTCTGGTGCTGCCCGACCCGGCGCCGCCCGCCATGGCGTTGTCGACCTGACCTGGACGGCCGGACCGGATGCCTCGACCTTTCAGCTGGAGCGCTCGGGGAACGGGGCCACGGGCCTCTACACCGAGATCACGCCGGAGGGGTTCACCTCTCTCAGCTTCAGCGATACGACGGTGAGTAACGGCAGTCGATATTTTTACCGGTTGCGCGGCCGCGACGGCAACGGCATGAGCACGGTTCCGGCCAATACAAACGCCGACTGCCCGGACGGTCCGGGATGCGTGGTGGCGACCCCGTTGAATCCTGATCCGCCCGGGATGCCGGCCGGCTTTGCTGCAGTCGATACCGGCGAGGGTGGAGAACTTGAACTGACCTGGCTGGCCAACCCGGAGCCCGATATCGATTTTTACCGGGTCAGGTATGGAATCGATGCCGCGGCCCTGGACCAGGAGGCCATCTTCAACAGTCGCTCGACCACCGGACTGCTGGTGGGCCTCACCAATGACCAGCTCGTCACCCTCACCCTGGAGGCGGTCAACACCTCCGGTCTGACCAGCCCGCCGACGGCGCAGGTGGCGGCCACGCCGCGCTTCGTGCTCGGCCTGCGCCCACCGCGTTCCATCGTCGACCTGATGGTGACTCGCGATGGCAACGATGCGGTGCTGGCCTGGACTTCGGTGACCGAGGATCAATATGGCGACCCCATCACCATCAGTTCGTACGCTATCCACGCCAGCAGCGTCAGCCCCGTCTTCATCCCGTCCCTCGCCAATCAGGTGGGCACCGTGGGCGATCTGCCGAGTCCATCGTTCCGGCACCTGGACGGCATCAGCGGCATGGGTGTGCGCTTCTATCTGGTGCAGGCCACCGATACCACGGGCGGGCAGTCGGCCGCCGGTTCCGGTTTGCCCCAGCCGGTGACGGATCTGGCCGTGAGCAGGTCAGGCGTCGACATGGTGCACCTGGGCTGGTCGCCGGTCACCGTTGATGTGGATGGCGCCCGCCTGGCGGTGGACCATTACGAGGTTTATGCCGCCGCCGTTCCCTTTTCCCGCGCCGACCTGTCCTCCATGACGCCGGTGCGCCCCATGGTGCTGGAAACAGGAGTCGACCTGCTGGACAGCGAAGGGGATTTCTTCTCGGTGGTGGCGGTCACCGCCCACGGAGATCTCAGTCCTTTCTAGGTGGACTCCCGTCCGCCCCGGCCGTGGCCAGTTGTCGCAACCGATGGCGGGCGCGCGTGCGAAATCCTGATTCAGCCTCCTGCCCGGCGGAGCATTCCAGGTAGGATTCCAGGGCAGCCACTTCTTCGTCTTGGGCAGCCGGAAGCAGGGCGAGAGTGCCGGCGTACTCCCACCAGAGGGAGGGTTTGTTCGGGGCCACGTCCAGGGCATGGCGCAGAAGGTCCAGGGCCTCGTCGATCCGGCCGTCCTGCCCGAGCAGAGCGGCCAGCTGGGTCAGGCTGGCCAGATCGTCAGGGTCCAGGGCCAGGGCCTGGCGGAATTGCTTCTTGGCGGCCGCGGGGTCGTCCAGATGCTGCCACAGGATCTCACCCAGGCGGGCGTGGGCCGCAGCCCTGTCGGGGTCCCGCTGCAGGCTGCGCCGGTAGAGGGCGGCGGCCTCCTCGTAGCGCTGCGCGTCCTCCGCCTCCATCCCCCGGCCGATGAGGAATTTGGCCCGCGAGGTGGTCTCGGTGGCCAGGGCGGTCGTGGTGTTTTCTTGGGCAAGGGACGCCCCCCCCACCAGAGCCAGCGCCAGAACCCATGCCACGCTTTCCAGAGTGGGCCGGCGCCGCCCCAGGAGGCGTGGCAGCAGCGCGGCACCCACAGCGCCCAGGCCGGCCAGAGTCGCCGCGGGCGCGGTGGCGAAGCCCAGGGCCACCGAGAAGAGTCCCGCCGGGAGAAGCACGAATGGCGCTCGATCCTGGATAGTGAGCAGAAGACCCGGTGCCGCTTCAGGTCGCGGTGGCATGGCGGCCAGGGCAGCGGCAGCGAGGCCGGCCACCAGGCTGACCGCCATGGCGTGGGGAGTCAACATGAGAGCTTCCTGTCCCAGCGCCCAGGTCATGCCGGCCCCGAACAGCGCCAGGCCCGCCACCCCCGCGGCCAGAGCCCCGGCGGGCTGGAGCCGATCCAGGGCCAGGGGAGGAAGGCGGCGGACCAGGCCTAGAAAAAGTGCGACCAGGAGGAGTGCGCCGGTCGATGCTCCTGAGCAATGAGCCAGTATGGCGGCTGCCAGGGCCAGGACGGCGCCAGCCACGGGAGCGGGTCTTCGGGCCGCCAGGAGGCGGGCCGCGGCGGGGATCAGGACGCCGGCCAGGATGAGGGCTGCCGCCGCCAGGAGATCCACCGGGGCGAGCGGCCCCAGGTCCGGCTCGAGAAGACGGCGGGTCGCGCCCCCGAGAAGCAGGCCGAACACCACCATGACTCCCGCGGCCAGTCCGGCGGGGCCGGGGAGATGGAGGGGTGTCGTGTCGTCCTGTGTGCGCCCGGCACGCCAGGCACAGGCCGCCGCCAGCAGCAGGCAGAGAGGAATGAGATAGAGGGTATAGAGGCGATCGATCACCGCCAGGGGAACCGGTTCCGGCAGTCTCAGGAACACAGGCAGCAGGTACAGGTGGGCGATGTCCCAGCCCGCCAGGCGGAGAGCGGCCGCCTCGAAGAGGCGCGGCAGGGTGAAAAAACCGAGGGCCGTGACATAGACCCCCGCGGCGGCGCCGACGCACGCGGCCAGCAGGACAGGGCCGGACCGGTGCCGCCGCCCCCGCAGGTAGACATAGGCAGCACCCAGGAGGCAGGCCACGGCGGTCTCCACCCGGATCCCCGGAGTGGTGCCGGCAAAGGAGGCGGTGGGATCGAGAAAACGCAGGAACGTCTCGCCGACCCCTCTGTGTCCCGGCCGCAGGTAGCCGATGGCTTCACCGCCCCGCCCGAGCAGGAGGTCCACCAGCGGCGGCAGGAGAGTCAGGGCCCAGACATGGAGCATGAGGCGGGCGACCCGGACAATGGGCGTCCGGGCAAAGGCGTGCAGGACCAGGATCAGAGCCAGGAAGGGGGCCACGTAGGCGAGGGTGTAGTGGATGTAGAACTGGAAGGGGAAGTAGACCGGGTTCTGGCCGGCCAGTATCTCCAGGAGGTGGCGGGTCATGACGATGGCGACGAAGGTGGCGCCGTAACTCAAGGCACTGCCGGGTGCTTCCTCCAGACGGCGCGCATGGCGATCGATAAAATCGAGCACGGGGTCGCTCCCCTGTGAAGTTAACGGGGCCCCGGCCGGCCATGACCGAGTTGACCCGCCGGGAGGCTATTCTATAATCCAATCCCCGCAAAGGCCGGACCATTGCCGGAACTGGCCGCGGTACGGAGGCGGCGACGTCCGATCTGGTCCAGCGGGCCCTCCAGGGCGAGCAGGAGGCTTTCGATGAGCTGGTGGTGGCCCATGAACGCCGGATCTGGGCGTTGGCCTATCAGATCATCGGCAACGCCGAAGATGCGCGGGAGATCACCCAGGAGGTGTTCCTGCGCGTTCATCAGCATCTGAAGAGCTATGATCCCGCCCGTCCCTTCACCTCCTGGCTCTATCGCATTGCGGTGAACTGCACTTACGATTTTCTGCGCAAGCGGCCCGATCATGCCGCCCTGGACGACATCCAGGAACCGGATCGGGATCCGCGCCTGGCGGCGCCCCGGGAGGACCCTGATGCGGGCCTGGCCGGGCGAGAAATCCGCTCTGTCCTCCGGCACGCCCTGCGCCGGTTGACGCCCATGGAGCGGACTGTCTTTCTGCTCAGGGATGTCGAAGGCATGCCCACCCGCGAGATCTCCTTCGTGATCAAGTGCACGGCAGTGACCGTACGGCGCCACTCCAGCAATGCCCGTTTGAAACTGCGGGAGGCCCTGGGGAGGCGCCTGCCCCATCTGCGGCGCGAAAAGGACAGATCATGAGACACCCTGCGATCCCGGGAATCCTGCTGCTGTCGCTGCTGCTGGCCGGCTGCGGCACGCGCACCGACCTGTCGCCGCAGGCGGACCCGGAGCGGCGTCTGTTGATCATCGGCATTGATGGTGCCGGCTGGGATGCCATGATCCCTCTCCTCCGTCGCGGTGAGATGCCCCACCTGGAAGCCCTGGTCCGCAGCGGGTATGCCGCCCGCCTGACGACCCAGGCGCCCGCCCTCTCACCTGTGGTCTGGACCACCATTGCCACCGGCAAGCGTCCTGTCCAGCATGGCATCCGCGGGTTCCTGGGGCGCAACCCAGACACGGGTGAAGGGGTGCCGGTGACATCCAACATGCGCCGGGTGAACGCTCTCTGGAACATTCTCTCCGCGGCGGGGGTGTCCGTCTCGGTGGTGGGCTGGTGGGTCACCTGGCCCGCTGAGGAAGTCGACGGAACGATGGTCAGCCCTTACGCGGCGCCCGGTCAGACAACCTGGAAGGGGACCGTTTATGCCGATGGGCGGAGTGACCAGACCTGGCCCAGGGACCTGTTGCCCCGCATCGGGCCGACCATCGAAGAGGGGGTCGGCGAGGCCCAGAGCAGTTTCCGGAAAATTTTCCCTGCCCTGGAAGAAACCGATACACCTGACTATCTCAAGGCTTTCTTGAAGGATATGCTCTGGGTTCATGTCTCCGACACGATCTTCAGGGATATCGGCGCGAAACTTCTCAAGGAGGACGAGCCCCGCTTTGCCGCCGTCTACCTCGGTGGCGTGGATGTCACCGGCCACCGTTTCTGGCGCTTTGCCCATCCCCACCCCGATGAATGGCCCCTGACCGAGACACAGCGTGAGGCCTACGGCGACTCCCTGAACCGGTATTATCGCTGGACGGATGATGCCATCGGCCGTCTGGTTGCCGCAGCGCCCTCCCGCACGAGCGTCATGGTCGTTTCGGATCACGGCATGGAACTGGCTTACCAGCGCAACAAGCCACCCTCCGACTGGAACCAGTATCCCCACGAGATCTCCGGCGGACACACGCGCGGCCCCGATGGAATTCTTCTCTTTTCCGGGCCGGGAGCGGCCCGGAACTTCGATTCGGGCTGGTGGGAGGACGGGGCAACCCTGCCGCGCCTGGGGGAGGCCGGGCATCCCGGAGTTCTGGACGTCACGCCCTCGCTGCTGCATTTTTTCGCCTTGCCGGTCGCCGAGGATATGACGGGAATGATACGTATGTCTCTATTTTCTGAGGATATAGCTGCTCGTTCTCCGGCCTGGATCGAGACCTGGGAGCGACCGGGAACGCGCCCTGATCCCACCCCCATGTCGAGTCCCCGGATGGATGAAGTCAAGCAGAGACTGAGGGGCCTGGGCTACATCGACTGAAGTGGGTTCATTCTCCCGGGTCGCGAACCAGACATTGCGCGAAAATGATGCCAAAACCGCATAAACTCTCTTGACTACACGCCAGTTCCGGCGTAAAAAGGGGCAAACCAAAGATTGTCAGCCCTCCTGGGGGAGGGGTGCAAGAGTGTGCTTTTCCGGAAAGGGGGAAGTGATGAAGCGAATTTCCAAGGCGGTCCTGTTGGGCGGCCTGGCCTTTACGCTCGCGATCGGTATTGCGCCGGCGCAGCAAATCAATGAAATTGTTCGCGGGGCCGTCAACGGGATTTCCAGCGATATCTTCAGTTGCGGTCCTGGGGGGAACAGCGCCTGCGACCTGGGCTACAAGATGTATTGCGAGCTGGAACCAGGCGATGTGTCAGGCGCGGCCAATCCGGTGGACGGCATTCCGTCCTACCGTAGAAGGGCCGATCGCTACCTGTCGGACTCTCAGATCACCGGTAATTACCCTACATGCGGCAACGCTGGCCCGGGCAATAGCTGGTACATCCTCTGGGATGGCCAGCTCGGCGGCGGCACTTCAGCCCACGCCGGCTGGTATGGCGCCCAGGCGCAGCGGGTCAAGTTCAATGAGCTCGGCAACAGCCTGTCGTTCAACTGCCTGCCGGTCATTGGCGCCACGGCTTGTTTCGCGGCCCTCGACG
>JAPUKF010000288.1 GCA_027295805.1 Acidobacteriota bacterium
CGCCCCATGCAGAGGTCCTTCCCAGTGGCGGTAGCTGAGGTCGTAGATCGGCATGGTCGCGCTCTCTCCTTCAGTTGACCAGGTTGCCGTTGGCTGCGTCGTCGACCTGGTAGGATGCGTC
This sequence comes from Acidobacteriota bacterium, assembly GCA_027295805.1. Taxonomy (GTDB): domain Bacteria; phylum Acidobacteriota; class Polarisedimenticolia; order SMYD01; family SMYD01; genus SMYD01. The sequence goes on from JAPUKF010000288.1 coordinate 122, forward strand.
CTTCTCGGGAGCACCGATGGCAGAGAGGAACACCTCCTCCAGGCTCATGCGCATGCGCGTCAGGTGACGCACCTGAAAGCCATTCTGGCTGGCGGCGGCGAAGATCTGGCGGGCATCCTCACCTTCGCTCAACTCGACCCGCAAGATGCGATCCCGGTCTTCCTGCACCCGGCATCCCTGTGCCTCCAGAACCTGGCCGAACGCCGCCTGATTTCCCTTGCCGCGCACCAGATAGACCCGGCGCCGCTGAGCTTTCAATTCCTCGATATTGCCCGAGCGGACCACCGTGCCCTTGTTGAGAACCACCACTTCGCGGCAGGCATATTCCACGTCCGGAAGCAGATGGGAACAGAGCAGGATGCTGATCTTCTTGCGCTGGGAAATATCCCGTACCAGGTCCAGCATCTCCCGTCTTCCCTTGGGATCCATGCCGTTGGTGGGCTCATCCAGGAAGAGCACCTTGGGATCGTGGATGAGGGCCTGAGCCAGCTTGATGCGCTGCTTCATGCCTGTGGAGTAGGTATCCACCGAGCGATAGCGAGCTTCTCCCAGCCCCACGTAAGACAGGACCTCGTGCGCCCGGCCCATGGCATCGGTCCGCCCCATGCCCGAGAGCTCACCGGTGAACGCCACGAAGGCGACGGCGTTCATGCCCGGGATATGGCCCTCACTCTCGGGCATGTAGCCCACCTGCCGGCGCACGGCCAGGGGATCCTCGCAGATATCCATGCCCAGCAGACGCCCGCGGCCCGAAGCCGGAGTCAGAAAACCGAGAATGGTCTTCAGGAGAGTCGATTTGCCCGCACCATTGGGTCCCAGAAGGCCCACCGCCCCCTCGCCCAGCTTCAGGCTGAGGTTGCGGACGGCGATCTTGCGCCCGTAAGTTACGGTCAAGTCATCAAGTTCGAGGATCATCACGCCTCCCCCGCGTCAAGATACGCAGGAGTCCCTGCTGAGGTTCTGCTGAAGAGAGCAACCGCCTCCAATTCCTCACGGGGCTGGGGCGAATTGCCCGGCCCCGCGGCCACCACGCGGGCCAGCCAGCGGGCATACGGCGTCGGCTGGAAGCCCAGTTCCCGGCGCGCCCGCCCGATGGCCAGAACCTGGTCCCGGGCGGCATTGAACGGCGCGAAGAGGTCCCCATAGCCCCGCTCCAGGAGCCACGTCCGGGGCGGCGATACCACTTTCGGCTCGGGTCGTCCCAGGCAAGCGGCCACTTGGCGGACCAGATCTCGCACTGAGATCATTTCCATGGAGGCAACGTTGTAGCCACCACCGGCATCCGGGGTGTCCAGGGCAGCAGCCACCGCCGCAGCGGCGTCTTCCACATAGAGGTGCCTGAAGGTATTGAAGCCGCCATCGGGCAGCAGCAGCGGCCCGCCGTCGGCCACCCGCCGCACATAGCCGGCGTAGCGCCCCGTGGGATCGCCGGGACCGCCGACCACGGGGAAGCGCAGGCGCACGGTCGGGAGATCTCCACGGGCATGGGCCCGGGCCAGGACGTCTTCGGCCGCCCGCTTGCCCGTACCGTACTCATATTCGATACTGCCGGGAGTCAGAGGAGTGGCCGGAAGCCGCGGCGTTTCCTCCCGGTCATACTGGTCTTCCCCCACTGGATTTCGCCAGGCGCCGGTGCACCAGTAGACCGAGCCGGTGCTGATCATCACCAGCCGCTGGACGCGACCGACGAAGGCGTCGAGGAGTTCGCGGGCATGCCCGGCCGTAAAGCAGAGAAAATCAACCACGGCGTCAGGGCCATCCGCGGCCAAGGCCGCCAGGGTTCCGGGGTCGTGGCGCTCACCGGCGACGTAGCGGACACCCTGAGAAGACTCGGGTGGGTGCCGCTTCAGGATGGTCAGCCGATGGCCATCCGCCAGTAACCGTCGCTGGACGGCCAGGGAGATGAACCCTCCGCCCCCCAGGAGGGCGATCTTCACGGCTTCCTCAGATCCACCAATCGGGACCCGGCACCCAGTTCCTCACCTTCGGCCCACAGCGCATGCTGCAAGATCTTCTCCAGTTCGGCCCGCGCCTTGCTCCCAAGTCCCACCAGCGGTTTGCGTGCTGGTCCACCGTAAAGACCGATCATGTCCAGGGCGCATTTGAGCCCGGCAACGCCGTGCTCGCTGGTCACCGCCCTGGCCAGGGGCGTGAGCCGTTTCTGAATCCGGCGCGCGGCATCCTGGTCATTGGCCGCCCAGGCCGCCAGGAGAGCGCAGACAAGGCCCGGCACAACACAGGCGACGGCCAGAATACCTCCCGCCGCGCCGCAGGCCAGAGCCGGGTAAAAGACCGTGGCATTCCCCGCCATGACTCGGAAACCATCCCCCTCCACCGGGTGGTCCCCAGCCATGATCTCCACAATGCGCGAAGTATTGGTACTCGAATCTTTGAGGCCGGCCACGGCCGGGTTACTGGCCAACCGCTTGACCAGTGGGACCGGCACCTCGAATCCGCTGAAGCGCTGCACGCTGTAGATAATGATGGGAATCGGGATGGCCGCCGCGATGGCGGCGAAATGGGCCACCAGGGCCTCCGGCTGGATCTCCTGGCGGAAATAGATGGGTGCCCCCACCAGAACGGCGTCGGCGCCGCGCTCGGCCGCACGCTGGGCCGCCTCCACGGCTTCCTCGGTCGACTCCCTCCCGGTGCCCACCAGGAGAAGCCGTTCGGAGGGCACCAACCGCCGGGCCTCCTCGGTGAGGGCGTCGATCTCAGACTGCTTCAGTAGGGGTGCTTCGCCGTTGGAGCCGGCAACCAGGGCTCCCGCCAGGTGCAGCAATTCAGGACCGCCCGGAACGGAACTGCCCTCCCAGGCCATCCACCTTTCGAGGTTGCCCCGGAATCGCCCCAGGTCCACATTCCCGTTGCTGAACGGGGTGGGTACGGGAATGATGATGCCGCTGAGATCCATACAGGGACATTTTTCCCCGTTATGGCCGGGACGTCAACTCAGCCCCGCCCCTTCGTCCTCAGCGGGAGGCGGCACGCCGTCATCTTCCATGGGCTCCATGGGCGGTGGCGCGGCGCCCGCGTCCACATCGGGCTTGCCCCGCCCCAGGACGAAACTCCAGCCGAAGGTCACTTCATTGATATTCTTGTTGTTGGTCTCGATGAAATGCCGCTTGATATCGATGCGCAGCACGTGACGTGGCTTGAAGTGCCAGCGGGCACCCGCGCCGAGGCTGTAGAAGAAATCTTCGACGCCGCGGACCTTGCCGGTCGTCGCGAACCCGGACGTGGCCAGCACGCCGGGAGGGTTGACCCACTGAGGCACAAAATCGCAGGTGACCTGCCCCGTATCCGGATCTTCCCTCAAAACCTCCCCCGCGGGACAGTCGATGAAGATTGCGGGGGGGGTGAGCAAAGTGACCGGAACGGCATCCTGGAAAAAACTTCCCAGCACGATGTCGAACTCCTGCTCTCCAGTATCATCGGTGATGACCCCCACGGATGTCGCCGTGAGGAAGGCTCGGCCACAGCCGGGGACAACCTTTAGCTGATCGGGGTTGTCCTCGAACAGGTCCGGGTTGAAAAGATCATTGGGATCATCGTTGAAGGGGTCGATGGTGGGGTCAAAAACGACCTGGGTATTGCACTCGTTGTAGGGCGTGCTGTCGGGGTTGAGGCTGAAGTAACCGCCGCCGACGCTGCCGTAAAAGACCCAGCGCGAGGTTGTCCTGTTGTTGAACTTGAAGACACCCATCATGTTGGCGTTGGTGTAATCGAAATTCAGGGTGTCGAAGGCCGCCAGGATACCCGGCGCCGTGGCTGTCTGCTGGGCCAGCTGGGTCTTTCTCTGTGCCGACCCCCCGGGGAGGGCGAAGTTCTCCTCCAGGATGAATTTGGTGCCATCACCGACCTCGGTTTCCCCCAGGACCCCACCCAGTTCCAGGGCGAAGAAGCGGGTGAAGTTGTAGCCGACCCGCAGACCCAGCGTGGGGATCGTGGTCTCCAGATGATCCTCGTCAGTGGGAGGGATCTTGCTGGTCCCCGCCGCTGGTAGCCTTCCGAGGCGATAGCCCATCAACTTGGCATCGAAACCGGAATCCAGATAGCTCACCCCGGCGGTGGGTTCGATATCCCAGGTGCGGGCCCTGCCCCGTGGCTCTTCGGCATGGCCGAGGCCTGGAAGCACCAGCAGGGCAGCCAGAACCAATCCGGAAGTCGTTCGGCAAAGCATACAGAGACCCCTCAGGTACGAGAAAACAACTCTGTTTTCTCCGATAAGCGGCGCAATTCTACTCCGGTCTTTCCCTTTTTTGCAACATAGGGGGCAGGGTCCGCGGATCGGACTCCGCAGCCCCATCGAGCGT
>JAPUKF010000289.1 GCA_027295805.1 Acidobacteriota bacterium
TGTCCCACCCGGGACGGCGGCGGGCTTTTTTTCTGGGTCTTGACAAGAATTAAATCAAACGTATAATTCAATCAAACGTATTAATTCCATCGGTTCAGCGCCGGGTCTTCAAGAGATCGGGCCTGAGAGCCGGAAGGAGACACTGGGGTGCCGGAGCGAGCGGGGTACAGGCCGGGCGCAGGTGTTCAGGACGCTGAAGGTGAACCTCCGCAGCAGCGGGACACGAAAGATCGGATCCTGGATGCGGCCGAGCGGATGTTTGCCCAAGGCGGGTTTCATGGTACGTCCTTGCGCAGCATCACCGGCGAAGCCGGTGTCAACCTGGCGGCCATCCATTATCACTACGGGTCCAAAGATGAGCTGATCCAGGCCGTCTTCGCGCGTCGCCTGGCCCCCTTGAACAGAGAACGGCTGCGGCTGCTGGATGACCTGGAAGCCCGGGCCGGTGAGGCCGGCCCCGATCTGGAGGCCGTCATTCATGCCTTTCTGGCGCCGGTGCGCCGGCTGGCTGATGATGACAGCAGCCGGCGCGTCGTCGTGAGTCTTCTCGGGCAGGCCATCACCCAGCCTGATGAGAAGATCCGGCGTCTGTTTATTTCCCAGTTCGCCGAAGTCGGCCGCCGCTTCCTGGCGGCGCTGACTCGCGCCGTCCCCCACCTGCCTCCGGAGGAGATGTTCTGGCGCCTCATGTTCATGGTCGGCGCCATGGTTCACACCATGACCCTTTCCCAGCACCTTGAAGAATTTTCGGGCGGTATCTGCCGGTCTGCCGATGTCTCCTCTCTGGTCACCCACCTGGTGCCGTTCGTGACGGCCGGCATGCGCGCACCGGCGTCTGACGGGGACGGCAGTCGGGAGCCGGTGTGAACGGAGCGAAGAGACGGTTGCTTGTCGCATCTCTCCTCCTTGCGGCGGGGTGTGTCTCGGCGCCGGCTCACAAGGCACCGGATGTGGATCTGAACATTCCCGAATCCTGGCAACAGGAGAAGAGCCGCCCGGTGGCGGCGCCACCTGCGGGCGCGTGGTGGCTGACCTTTCACAACGACCGCCTCAACGACATTGTCCAGGACACCCTGGCCGCCAATCACGATCTGCGTGCCGCGGTGGCGCGAGTGGAGCAGGCGGCTGCGGCTGCGCGCATGGTATCGGCGGATCTCAAGCCGGTGGTGGGCGCGGGGCTCAGCGCCAATCGGCAGCGCCAGAACTTTGTCGGTTTTCCCATTCCGGGCCAGGAGAGCGAGATTCTGACCACTACCGCCACCCGTTTCGGCCTGTCCATAGATGTGGCCTGGGAGGTGGACCTGTGGGGACGCCTGCGGGCCGGTGCCCGGGCAGCGCTGGCCGATTTCACGGCCGCGGCCGAAGACATGGAAGCGGCCCGCCAGTCTCTGGCCGCCCAGGCGGCCCGGTCATGGTTTGCCGTGGTGGAGGCGCAGGAGCAGGTCCATCTGGCGGAACAGACGGTCGCCAGCCGGCGGGCATCGGCAGCCCAGGTCAGGGGGCGCTACGAGCTGGGGTTGCGGCCCTCGCTGGATCTGCGCCTGGCGGAATCGACCCTGGCCGATGCCGAGGCCCTGGTTGCCCGGCGCCGCAGCCGGCTTGACGGGAGGGTGCGCCGGCTGGAGATTCTCATGGGGCACTATCCGGCCGGCCGCCTGCTGGAAGGAAGTGAAGACGTGATCCTGCCGACGGCACCGCCATCCATACCGGCCGGACTCCCCACCGATCTGCTTGAGCGGCGACCGGATCTACGGGCGGCGGCCAGCCGCTTCACGGCGGCCCAGCAGCGGGTTCTGGTGGCGCGGCGGGCGCTCTATCCGCGCCTGATTCTTACCGGCAGCGGCGGCACGGTCAGTAATCAACTCAAGGACCTGGTGAAGGGTGATTTTGCCGTCTGGTCCCTGCTGGGGGGGCTGACACAGCCCCTTTTTCAGGGCGGGCGCCTGCGGGCGGGAGTGGATCAGGCCGACGCCGGCCGTGACGAGACCATGGAGCTTTATGCCGGCACTCTGCTCCGGGCTTTCGCTGAGGTGGAAACGGCCCTGGTGGACGAAGGCCGGCTGCGGGAGCAGGAAGAGGCTCTGACGCGCTCGACCGCTGAGCTGGCCGCTGCCCTGCGCCTGGCCCGGGATCGCTATACGCGTGGCGTCGGGGATTTCCTCACGGTTCTGGAATCCCAGAGCCGTGAGTTCGTCGCACGCAGTGCTCTGCTGGCCGTGCGCCGCGAACGCCTCACCAACCGGGTGGACCTGTTCCTGGCCCTGGGCGGTGGCTTCGGAGACAATTCATGAGATCGTCCCTGAAATGGATCCTGCCCCTGGTGGTGGTTGTGGTGGCGGCCGGCATGGCCTATGCCATGTACCTGTCCCGCCCCGACGTCGAGATCCGGCCCCCGCGGGAGGTCATCCCCCTGGTGCGCGTGGAGAACATCACTCTTCGCGATATGGTTCTCACGGTGACCAGCCAGGGAACGGTCAGCCCGCGCACCGAGAGCAGCCTGGTGCCCGAGGTCGCGGGCCGGGTGGTGGAAGTGGCGCCCTCGTTCGAGACCGGTGGCTTCTTCGCCGCGGACCAGGTTCTGCTGCGCATTGATCCCCATGACTATGAGCAGGCCGTGGTGAGCGCCAGAGCAAGGGTGGCCACGGCGGATCTGCGTCTGGCCCGGGAGCAGGCCGAAGCCAGGGTCGCTGCCGATGAATGGCGTGACCTGGGCCGGGAGGATCAGCCGCCTTCGCCGCTGACCCTGCGCATCCCCCAGATGGCCGAGGCGGAAGCCGCGCTGGCGGCGGCGCATGCGGACCTGGGGCAGGCGGAGCGCAACCTGGAACGCACGGTGATCCGCGCCCTCTTCGCCGGCCGGGTGCGCACAAAGAACGTGGATGTGGGCCAGTACGTGACACCCGGCGTCATCCTGGCGACTCTCTATGCCGTGGATGTGGCCGAGGTTCGTCTGCCCTTGCCGGACAAGGATCTGGCCTATGTGGATTTGCCGCTGGTCTACCGGGGTGAGGCGGATGATGATTCCTACCCAGGAGTGACCCTGCGGGCCGACTTTGCCGGGCGCACCTTCGCCTGGGAGGGCCGTATCGTGCGCACCGAGGGGGAGATCGACCGGCGCAGCCGCATGGTCACAGCCGTGGCGCAGGTGAAGGACCCCTATGATCGCGGTGACGATCCGCGGCGCCCGCCTCTGGCGGTGGGGATGTTCGTGCAGGCGGAGATCCAGGGCCATCACGTCACAGGCGTGGCGGTGATTCCCCGGGCGGCGCTGCGCGGTGACTCACAGGTGTTGATCGTGGATGATGGGGACCGCCTCCGTTTCCGGGACGTGTCGGTCCTTCGGCGCAGCCGGGACATCGCGATCATCGACGGCGGCCTGCAAGACGGAGACAGGCTCTGCCTGTCGTCTCTGCTGGCGGTCACGGATGGCATGCAGGTGCGCGTGGATCAGCCTTCATGAAAACCATCGCCTGGTTCGCCCGCAACGGTGTGGCCGCCAATCTTCTCATGGCCATCGTCATAGTCGGCGGCCTGATGACCATCAGATCGGTGAAGGTCGAGGTCTTCCCGGAGTTCGACCTGGACCTGGTCACCGTGACGGTACCTTATCTGGGCGCCGCGCCCGAGGAGGTGGAAGAGTCGGTCTGCGTGCGCATCGAGGAAGCAGTGGAGGGTCTGGACGGCATCAAGAAGGTCACCTCGGTGGCATCGGAAGGGGTCGGTGTCGTCACGATCCAGATGAACCTGGGCGCCGACGCACGCAGGGTGGTGGATGACATCAAAGCGCAGGTGGATGCCATCAGTACTTTTCCAGAGGAGACCGAGAAACCGATCATCACCGAGCTCACCAACCGCCGCAAAGCCCTCAAGGTGGCGGTGGCAGGTGATGTGGACGAGAAAACGCTGCGGCGTTTGGCTGAACAGGTCCGCGATGACCTGGTGCAGATCCCCGAGATCAGCCTGGTGGAGCTGGCGGTGGCGCGGCCGTACGAGATCTCCATCGAGGTTCCCGAGGCCCAGTTGCGGCGCTATGGACTGACTTTTGACCAGGTGGCCGCGGCGGTGCGCCGTTCCTCGCTGGATCTTCCGGGTGGCTCGCTGCGCACCACGGCCGGAGAAATTCTCCTGCGCAGCAAGGGGCAGGCCTACCGCGGCCGGGACTTCGAAAAGCTGGTTCTACTGACACGGGGCGACGGCACGCGTCTTCTTCTGGGCGATGTCGCCCGCGTCGTCGACGGTTTCGCCGAGACCGACCAGAGCGCCCGCTTCGACGGGAAACCGGCCACCCTGGTGGAGGTCTATCGCAGCGGCGAGCAGAGCGCCCTGGCCATCTCCGACGCCGTGCGCGCCTATGTTGCGAAGTCGCGTCTGCCGGCGGGCGTGGAATTGACCATCTGGCAGGATGCCAGTGATGTGCTGCGCAGTCGCCTGGATCTTCTGCTGCGCAACGGACGCAACGGTTTCATCCTGGTGTTTCTCACCCTGGCCATCTTCCTGCGCTTTCGTCTGGCCATCTGGGTCAGTCTTGGATTGGTCATGGCATTCCTGGGAGCCATCTGGCTCATGCCCCTGCTGGGTGTCTCCATCAACCTCATCTCCCTCTTCGCCTTCATCCTGGTGCTGGGAATCGTCGTGGACGACGCCATCGTGGTGGGCGAAAATGTCTACACCGAGCAGCACAGTTCAGGTGATGGCCTGGGTGGGGCCATACGCGGGACCCGCGAAGTATCCCTGCCAGTTGTCTTCGCCGTGCTCACCTCGGTGGCGGCTTTCCTGCCCATGCTGGGTGTGCCCGGGACAACCGGCAAGGTGATGGGAGTGGTGCCCCTCATTGTCATCCCATGTCTCCTCTGGTCCCTGGTGGAGTCCCTCTGGATCCTTCCTCACCACCTGTCTCACTGGCGGCCGCGCCCGCAGGCTGCTCCTCATGGCCGGCACTACTGGCGCCGGTTTCAGGGAGGGTTCGCAAACGGTCTTCAGTATTTCATTCACAGTATCTACAAGCCGACTCTGGCCTGGGCCCTGGAGTGGCGTTACCTGACAGCGGCGGTGGCTTTGGCAACTCTTCTCCTGACCACAGGTCTGGTCGGCATGGGGGCACTGCGTTTCATCTTTTTCCCCGAGGTGGAGTCGGACTTCGTCTCCGTGGCACTGACCATGCCGCCGGGCACGCCTGCCGCCGTGACGGCCCAGGCGGTGGCCCAACTGGAGCGGGCCGCCTAGGAGATGCGCGCCGTGATCGAGGAGCGTTCTGGTAAGTCGGATCTTGTGCGTCATGTTGCCGCGGTCGTCGGTGAACAGCCGTTCCTCCTCTCGCAGCAGCGCAATGCCGGTATCGCGGCGCGGCGTTCCGTGACCGCCAATCTGGGTGAAGTCACCCTGGAGCTGGCCCCCTCGGAGTTACGCACCGTATCCAGCGCCGAGATGGCTGTGCTCTGGAATGAACTCGCAGGCGGCATCCCCGACGCGGTGGAGGTGAACTTCACGGCCAGTCTTTTTGCCCCCGGTGAGGACATCAATGTGCAATTCACCGGTCCCCGCCTGGATGACCTGCGTGCCGCCGCCGATGATCTCAAAGTGGCGCTGGCGGGCTATGCCGGCGTCAGTGAGATCGCCGACTCCTTTCGCGAAGGTAAACGTGAGCTGAAACTGCACATCAAACCCCAGGGCGAGATTCTGGGTCTCAGTCAGGCCGACCTGGCGCGCCAGGTGCGCCAGGCATTCTACGGCGAAGAAGCCCAGCGGTTGATGCGCGGCCGGGATGAAGTCAAGGTCATGGTCCGCTATCCCGAGGTGGAACGGCGTTCCCTGGGCAACCTGGAGAACCTGCGTATCCGCACCGCCGATGGCGTCCAGGTGCCGTTCTCGGAAGTGGCCGACGTCACCAGCGGGCGGGGTTTTGCCACCATTCGCCGCGTGGATCGCCGGCGTGCCGTCAACGTGACGGCGGCCGTCGATCCGGCCCAGGCCACGCCCGCCGACATCATTGCCGATCTCAAGTCTCATGTCCTGCCGGAGATCAGAGCGTCCTACTCCGGCCTGGATGCCACCTTCGAAGGTCAGCAGGAAGAGCAGCGGGAGACCCTGGGCGGACTGAAGAAAGGATTTGTCATGGCCCTCATTCTCATCTTCGCCCTGCTGGCCATCCCCCTGCGCTCATACCTGCAACCGCTGATCATCATGTCGGCCATCCCGTTCGGCCTGGTGGGCGCCATCTGGGGCCATCTGCTCATCGGCCTGGACCTGACCATCCTCTCCATGTTCGGCCTGGTGGCCCTCGCCGGTGTGGTGGTCAATGACAGCCTGGTGATGGTCGACTTCATCAATCGTCGTGCCGGCGCAGGCTCAGACCTCCACGAGGCGGTCCGGCAGGCGGGCGTGGCGCGCTTTCGCCCAATCCTGCTGACGTCTCTGACCACGTTCGCCGGCTTGTCCCCTCTCATGATGGAACGCAGTATGCAGGCGCGTTTTCTCATTCCCATGGCGGTATCCCTGGCGTTCGGGGTGCTCTTCGCCACCTTCATCACGCTGATCCTGGTACCTGCGGGCTACCTGATCCTTGAGGACCTGAAGAGTCTGCCGCGGCGAGTCTTCGCCCCAAGCAG
>JAPUKF010000029.1 GCA_027295805.1 Acidobacteriota bacterium
CGAGACATATGCCTGGGCCGGCGCAAATAATCGCTCTCCAAGGACACTTCTCGCCGCCCACCATCCGGCCTGAACTCATGAGCCATCATAGCCTTCCCATCGAGCACAACGACCGTGCCGTCGCGACCCGCCACGGCGACATCAAACCTGAACTCCCGTGATGCCACTATCACCTCATCGAACTCGCCTCGACGGGTGAAGCGCAGGATGTCACCGCTCTTCTGATCCCAGATAATGAAGTGGCCGACCGGATCCCTGGCCAGCAGCCCGGCCGGCCCTACCACAGGGCCTCCACCGGGCCCTGTCAGGGACATGGCCTGCCCTCCCACCACCAGGCTGCCATCGGCAAAAATGATGAGCCCATCCAGCCCGGACCACACCGCAGACGGCCGACGCAGTTCGACACGAGACACAGGCTGCCCCTTATGGTCGAGCGTTTGCACGAGGCCGGCACGGGCATCGGAAATGACTATGTTGCCCCGTCGGTCAACCTCCATATCGGTTACGACTCGTACCCTCCAGGCCTCGGGAAGGCGCACCGGGATGAAACGCACCTGCTGGTAAACAGGTCCCGACTCCGCCTCGAGGAGGCGTATCAGGTGAGTATTCCTGTCCCGCGCCAGGTCGGCTCCCGGGCTTTGAGGGAAGCGATCCCGGAGATCCTGATAGAGGCGCATGGCCTCTTCGCGGTACCCGCCCCTCAACAGGCAGTCTGCCTGCAGAAGCAGGCCGTCATCGGCCCAGCGACTGTCGGGAAACTCAGCGTCCAGTCTCGACAGGGACGCCAGGGCCCGCCGACACTGGCGCTGCTGCGCCAGGATATCCCCAAGCCCGTAGAGTCCTTCATCCCGGTAATCACTTTCCGGGTAAATCGTGACCAGGGCTGAGAACTGCCCGTATGATTCATCCAGGTCGTAAAACGACGAATCGGGATCCGAGAGCAGCATTCCCAGTTTGAACAGCGCCCGTGGCGCCTCGGGCGCGTTGCGGTGAGTTTCGGCGATGCGTTGATAGATGCTCCGGGCACTATCGGGATCGATCCCCGGCGTGCGACCGCGCAGATGAAAATCCTCCACCGAGTAGGCGGCCGTCCCCAGTCTATCCAGCGCCGTGGGAGCTTCCGGAGAATCGGGATACCGCTCCACAACCCGTCTCCAGGCCGTGCTGGCCTGCTCGAGTTTGCCATCGCGAGCCAGGCTGTCACCATTGGCCAGTTCCCTGGCGGCAATCTCATCAGCCATCAGGGCTTGCGGCGCCAACAAAAGGCACACAGCGAACAGAACGCTCAGCGCTGTTCTGTGTTCAAGACCATCCAATCTGAATTCTCCCTGTCCCCTTCCGAGATGTCACGGCTTGCCGGCGATGAACTTCACGGTCGGGTTCTCACCTTCGGCCAGTGTCACGACCTTTTCCTGCCGTTCGCCATTGTGTTGAAACTGACAATCCAGAGTATAGGTTCCCGCGACAATCTGTTCCTTGATGATGGGCGGCGCGCCCAGGTCACGACTCTTGCCATTCGATCGGATGGTGATCTTCACGTTGCTCGGCGCGGCCTGGACGGTGAGGCGTGCCAGAGGTGGGAACGCGACATCGGGGATGACGGTTTTTTTGGCCGGGATGCGGACTTTGACCTGCTTGTGGAAGAGGAGATCGTCACTGCTGAAAGTCAGGCGATATGTATTGGCCACCAGCGACACTTTCTCTCCCGCCTTGAGACGGCGCCCGCCAGCGAGTGTCATGGTCACCGGGTACGGTGGAGTTGGCGCTTCCAGAGTTCCCCGCGGCAACGGCTCAAGGTTGGCCGTGAGAACGTCGGGTGCCTGCAACCGTCCTTCCTCCAGCCCGAGATTCCGCGTCCAGGGTTTGTACTCGGCCCGTGTCACCTTGACCTGGTGCTCGCCACAGGCATCCAGTTCCACCGTCAACGGCGTGCGTCCTTTCTTGCTGCCATCGATACTGACCTCCGCCCGCTCCGGTTTGGCCTCGATCCGCACCTTTGCCACATCGGCCTGCAGGGAGATGGTGACCACCTGCCCAGCGTCCTCTGGGGAGATTTCACGGCTGCCTATGCGGCAGCCCAGGACCGCATTGACCACGCCCGTCTCATCCTCTCCCGGAACGGGGAGGAGGCCAGCAGGCAAGGGGCGCCCCGACACGCTGAAAAGAGCGCCCTCAGGTTCGGAGCGAAGACGCACACCTCCCGCCGGCAGACTCCCCTCAGGGTCCACGGCACTTCCATCGGCACCACGGGGAGTCCGCTCCTGAGGCTCGCTCTCTTTGGCGAGAGGCTCCGCCACAGCGGCCCGCCCTTCACCCTGACCGGCCTCCTGACCAGGTGTTATCTCCGCCGTCGGTGGCGAGAGGTCCGGCTCCAGGTTATGGGGAGGAAGCTGGCCGGACTCGCCATCAGCGTCCACGGAAACGCCCACTCCTGTCCAGCCTTGAAATTGCTCAAACAGCGCATCCTGATAGACAAAGGCCAGAGCAGCAAGGAGAGTAAAGACCGCGAAGACCGGGAACAATGTCGTCCGCCGCCGGCGACGGGCCGACGGGCCCTGCCGTGAGGTGCTACGGCGGCGGGCGGGGCTCCTCTTTCTGCCGGCCACCGGTGAGGATTTCCGTGGCGCTGCCTGTCTTCCCTGAGCAAGGCCGGTGGTCGGCTTCTTCGCCGACGCCTCACCTGGTGGCGGCAACAAGGCAACCTCGGGAGGGCTCATGGCCTCGCGCAGGGCACGGGCGAAGGCATCGCCATCCTTGAAGCGGCGCTCGGGATCTTTGGCCAGGGCACGGGCCAGAAAACGTTTTATTTCGCCGCTGGAGGGCAATTGCCCCAGGTCGGGCTCCACGGGTGGTTCATGAAGGATCCTGTACACCACGGTTGAAATGGAGTCGCCACGAAATGGCAATTTACCCGTAAGCAACTGATAGATGACCACCGCCAGGCTGAACAGATCACTGCGCCCGTCGAGCTCACGCCCCTCCACCTGTTCCGGTGACATGTAGGAAGGCGTGCCCAGTAGCTTGCCATCAGTCGTCAGTTTCGTACCGGACGGCTTGGCAAGTCCGAAATCAGTGATCTTAACCGCCTGGTCGTCCACCAGCATGAGATTGGCAGGCTTGATGTCGCGATGGACAATCCCGTTGCGGTGGGCATAGGCCAGGGCATCAGCGGCCTGGCAGCCGATGGAGGCGACCACTCGCGGCTCCGGTGGCGCCCCGGCTGAGATGATCTCCTCCAGGGTTCGCCCCTGTACGTATTCCATGGCCACGAAGGTCCCCACGGCGTCATCATGGCCGACGTCATAGACAGTGACGATGTGGGGGTGGGAGAGACGGCCGGCGGCGCGGATCTCGCGATGAAACCGCTCTTCGGCCTCTTTCCGATCAGCCGGGGAGAGGCCTTGCGGCAGGAGGATGATTTTCAGGGCCACCTTCCGGTCGATGGCCGGGTCGTGACCCAGGTAGACCCGGCCCATGGCCCCTTGACCGAGCTCCCGCTCGATAAGGTATCGCCCAAGTTGTCGTGGCATGCTCACCAGGTCTGCCAGAGTGCCTCGCGGATCGTGTCATCCGCGACGGGACGAGTCCAGGAATCACTATTCTCGCCACCGCGAGCTACTTCGCCGATTGTGGCGAGAAGAACATATTCCACCTTGCCGTCACGTGCCTTCTTATCGCTGCCGGTCGCTCGCAGATAATCATTGAAGGCAAGACGGCCCCGCGGTTCCGGTGTGAGCTCCGGTCCCAGGCGGTCAAATGGCTCCTGGACGAACTTGAAACGGACCAGAAGCCGCTCTAGGCGTTTCTCATCTGCAAGTGAGCAGAGCTTCAGATGGCGGGAGAGGCGGCATTCGGCCAGGAGACCCCGGGCGACGGCATCGCCATGAGAGAGCTGCCATCCCGATAGCCGTTCAAGTGCATGACCGAAGGTGTGTCCGAAATTCAACGCCTTGCGGGCGTTGCTCTCCCGTTGGTCCTTCTCCACAAATCCAACCTTGATGGCTACGGATTCCGCCAGCACGGACTCCAGGACCTGCCTGTCCCGCGCCAGAAGCGCTGCGGCGGCGTGCTCCAGCTTCTCGAAGTGGCTCACGGAAGCAATGAGCCCATGCTTCACCGCCTCCGCGAACCCGGCGAGGTAGACCGGTTCAGGAAGGGTTTCCAGGTGAGAGATATCCGCGAAAACCGCCTGTGGAGGATGAAAGGCCCCGATCAGATTCTTGCCCTGATCCGTATCCACTCCTGTCTTGCCCCCGATGGCGCTATCCACCATGGCCAGAGTCGTGGTGGGAAGCGAGACAAGCGGCAGGCCACGCATGTACGTTGCGGCCACGAACCCGGCGAGATCCAGGGTCACGCCGCCCCCCAGGGCCACGATCAAGCTGTCACGCCCGAGTCCCGCCGCCAGCAGATCGTCCTCGAGTTGAGCCTTGGTGCCTCGCGTTTTGGAAGACTCACCGGCGGGAAAGGTGAGGGTCACGACGCCCAGGCCGGCCGCGGCCAGAATGGTCTGCCAGCGGCGGCCGTGAACCGTGGCAACACGGTCATCACTGATGAGTGCCACCCTGCCCCAGGGGCCGTTCTCTCGCAACCATTGGGCAAAGATTTCGTCCAACCTGGACCCGAGAAAAATCGGATAGGAGGCACGCTCAGCCTCCTGAATTGTCACCCTCAGTTCACGCACAAGACCATCCTACTATGCTCCGCCGGGACCGTCTCAGGTGCCCAGAAGCCCCTGCCAAGGCGTTTCAAGATGAGACTTTTTGTTGCAGGATGAGACTCCTACCCATATAATGCGGTAGCGAAGCGGGCTGGTCAATATTCCCTAAACCATTGTATTGATAGGGTTATCCACCCCAAACAACACGGAACGGAGAATTGCAGATGCCGGATGGAGCCGCCGGCCGTCTCGTCAACCACCGCTACCGCGTCGATTCCATTCTCGGCCGCGGCGCGGCCGGCGAGGTTTATCGTGTTCTCGATACCCTCCAGGAAGATGCGCCGCTGGCCCTGAAACTGCTGGCATCACCTACCTCTGACCAGCAGGCCATAGAATCGTTGCGGGCCGAGTTCTTTGCCCTCTCCCGCCTGCGCCACCCCAACCTGGTCAGTGTCCACGACCTGGGTCGCGATCGCGACACCGGGCGTTGGGTTCTGACCATGGAATTCGTGGATGGACCGACTCTTGCGGCCTGGCACTCGCCCGATGACAGCCTCCTCCTGAATCTGTCGGTCCGTCTTCTCCAGGCGCTGGATTTCATTCACGCCCGCGGCTTCGTCCACGCTGATATCAAGCCTGAAAATATCCTACTGCCCGGCGGCGGGAGCGAACCCAAGATCGCCGATTTCGGCCTCGCCGGACTTCTCGGGCTGCCGGCTTCCCGCCGCGGCACGCTCCCGTACACCGCCCCGGAAGTGTTGCGCGGGGATGCACCCGGGTCCGCCGCCGATTTCTATTCTCTCGGCGCCACCCTGTACCAGGTAGCGTTCGGGACACCGCCCTTCCCCGGCGAGACCCCCGACAAGATCATTGAAGGCCACCTGCGGCATGACCCGGAGTTTCCGGCGCGACGTGTCGAGTCGCTGCCACACGGCTTCGCCATCGTGCTGCGCCGCCTTCTCGCCAAGGACCCGGGAGCGCGACCTCTATCGGGCCATGAAGTGATCGAAGCCCTCCAGGATCTCACGGGGCATCAGTTCGCTCCTGGCGGCAGCGCGACCCGCCGCGCCGTCCTGCGCCATGGCTCTTTCGTCGGGCGTACCCGGGAGATGGAGACTCTTGATGCGGCCCTGAACAGACTCTCCTCGGGCGGCGGCGGTGGGACAGTGATCCTGCGCGGGCCGACAGGCGCCGGGCGCTCCCGGATTCTTGAAGAAGTCCGCATACGTGCCCAGCTCGCCGGCGTGACCGTGGTCAGGGCGGCCTGCCATCCTGGCGAAGAGGACCCCTATCAGCATGTCACCACTCTGCTGCGGGAACTGGCCGCCCTGGCCGGGAAACCACTACCGGCAGAACTGGCTTCCCTCCTGGATCATGAAACATCCGCCGCAAGCACCGGGAGTCACGACCCAGCGCCTCTGCACGAGGCAGCAGCGCGCCTGGCACGTGATGCGGCGGCAGTAGCGCCCATCCTGCTCCTGTGCGACAACCTGCACCTGGCCCACCCCGACATGCTCGCCCTGATCACTCACATGGTGCGGGGTTGTGAAGCCCAGCCGGTACTCAGCCTGCTCAGCAGCAGGAGCGACAGCACGACGACGAGACCTTCCGCACTTGATGAGATAGCAGCCATGCCCAACGTCGTGGAGCTGGATCTGCCTGCCCTCAGCCAAGCTGAAAGTCAAGATCTGGTCAGTTCGCTTCTGGGTGGAAAGCCGCCCCCGGAAGAACTCCTCCAGGAGCTGGTCAGCGGCAATCAAGGCAACCCCTACCTGCTGGTGGAAACCACCCGCGCCTTTCTGGATGCCGCCGTGCTCGACCTGGATCCTGCCGGTCAATGGCGCCTGGACCATGCCCTCCTGGCCGAGAGCCATCTTTCCGATTCACCGGCACAGGCCGCAGCCATGCGCATCGGCAAGCTGGTGCCGGCCGGCCACGACCTTCTGACGGCCCTGAGCGTAGCCCGCCGCCCCCTGACCCTGTCAGCCCTGCAGAACCTGACACAGGCTTCACAGGCTCAGGCGCCCGCATTGGAGGAACTGGTGGAGAGGGACATCCTCTGCCGGGAGGAGGCGGCCGGCGAGGCGCGTTATCGGTTCGCCCATGTGCTGGTACGTGACGCCGTCTACCAGGATCTTGAACAAAAGGATCCCGATGCATGCCGGCGCCTGCACAGTGCCCGAGCAGACCAGTTGACCGCCACGGGCGCCCGGTCCGTCGGCGATCTGGCAGAACTTGCGGAACATCACGAAATCCTGGGCAGGAGGCGCGAAGCCGCCGACCTGCGTCTGCGCGCAGCACGCAAGGATCGTGACCGAGGTGCACCTGAAGGTGCCACACGCCACTTCCGGCGCGCCCTGGCTCTTCTGGCCGAAACACCCGACTCCGAGTCGGTGCAAGCCGCCGTGTGGGAAGAACTGGGCGATGTGGATCGCGCCGCTTCCCGCCCGAAGCAAGCCGGCTCTGCCTATAGCAAGGCGCTGGACGCCACATCGGATAGTGAGCCTGCAACCCGGGCCCGGCTTCTCTGGAAACAGGCCACCATCACGACTCTCGCCGGCGAGATGAAGGAAGCCCGGCACCTTCTCACCCAGGCCCGCATCCTGGCGCGGGAAAGCGATGACAAGAGCATCCTGGCCCGCTGCTTCAATGCCATTGGCAACTCCTATGCTCGTGAAGGCGATCACGTGCGGGCCGAACGCTATTACCGGCGCGCCCTGAATGTTCGCCGCACCCTGGACAATGAGGCGGACGTTGCCAACAGCTTGACCAATCTGGGCATGGTTGCGGCCTTCCAGGGCCGGGAATCCCAGGGCCAGGAAATGCTCCAGCAGGCCCTGGAGATATCCCGGCGAATCGGAGATATCCCCGGCATCGCCATGGTCGCCAATAACCTGGGGATTGTCGCCACGAGACGCGGTGAGCTGACTGAAGCCCTGGAACGATTTTCCGAAGCCTGCGGGGCCTACGAACAATCCGGCGCCCTTGGCCGTGAGGCCGAGTGCCTCCTGAATGTGGCCAAGGTGCAGATCCGCCGGGGTCTTTACCACCAGGCCGTGGAGATGGCCGAGAAAGGGCTCGAGCTTCGCCGCCGGCTGGGACTTCTGGGTGAAACCACGGAAGCCCTGGATCTCATGGGAACGGCATACCGGAACAGTGGCCGAAGTGAGGCAGCCCTGGAAGCGCATGAACGGGGCCTGGCCACGGCACGCCGTCACCAGGACACCCGCCAGGAGGCCTTCGCCCTCCTGGCCCTGGCCGGCGATCACCTGGCCGTGGGCGACGCCGCCACAGCCGAGAACCTCCTGGGGCAGATCGATGCCGGCCTCGGCCGCGAAGGTCGCCTCGGGCAAAGAATGGACCTCATTCAGGTGGAGATCCTGCTGGTCTCAGGCGATGGTGCCGGAGCGCGTGCACAGGCGGAAAAAATTCTCACCAGCGGTGAGAAAACCTGGGATGCCCCCAACTTTCTTGAACTGCGACTGCTTCACACGCGCGCTGGCATCACCCTGGCCCGCTTCCAGGAGTGCCTGACCGAACTGGATGAGATGCTCGAGGGCAAAATGCTGGCCTTCTACCCGGCACGTGCCTGGGAGGTGCAGCGGTTGCGCGCCTCGGCCCTGGCGGGTCTGGGCCGGACGGACGAATCTGCCGAAGCCCATCGTGCAGCCCTGGACGCATTTGCCCATCTGGCCGGAGAACTGCCTGCGGAATACCGTACCGCTCTGGAGGGCTCCCAGGCAGCCACCCGCCTGCGGCTTGATGGACAGGGACCATCCACGGCTCGAGTCGCTCCGGCCCGTTTCCTGGACACGATGTACCAGGTCATCGAGGCCCTCACATCCATCAACGATCCCGACACCATGCTGGATCGGATCATGGGCCTGGCTCTCAAACTCCTGGGCGCTGAACGCGGCCTGATCCTCATGTTCCCTGAAGGTGGCGGACAGCCCCGCGTGGCCGTGGCCCGCAACGTTGAGGAGCAGACCATTGCCGATGCCATCACCTACAGTTGCCAGGTGGTGGAGGAAGGGCGGGCCGGCCGCGCTCTCGTCGCCCCGGATGCCCGCAGTGACCCGCGCCTGCGGGATTACGCCAGTGTCAGCCTGTTTCAGATCCGATCCGTGATCTGTGTCCCCCTGGAGGCGCGCAACCGGATCATGGGCACGGTCTATCTGGATTCACGCTCCCGGGTGATCGGTTTTGATGACGACGATCTCAACTTCCTGAAAGCGTTTGCCCAGCACGCTGCCACAGCCCTGGATAACGCCGGCATGCTGCGGGCGTTGCAACGGGAGAACCTCACTCTACGCCAGAAGGTTCTGGACCGCTATTCGTTCGCCAACATCGTGGGGCGCGCTCCGGCCATGCGGGAAGTCTTCTCGACTCTGAAGACGGTTTCCGCCTCCGCCCTGCCTGTTCTGGTGCTCGGCGAGTCGGGAACCGGGAAGGAACTGGTCGCCCGGGCCCTGCACTACAACAGCCTGCGCCGCCAGGCACCCTTCCTGTCGGAAAACTGCGCAGCTCTCCCGGATGCCCTGCTGGAGAGCCAGCTCTTTGGACACGTGCGGGGGGCATTCACCGGCGCCAGCAGTGAGCAGACCGGCCTTTTTCAAGAGGCTCACAGGGGCAGCCTTTTCCTGGATGAGATCGGGGAAATGTCGCCATCTCTTCAGGCGCGCCTGACACGCGTTCTGGAGACCGGCGAATTCCGCCCGGTGGGGGCTGCCCAACCGGTGCAGGTGGATGTCCGCGTCATCGCGGCCACCCACCGTAACCTGGACAATATGGTGAACGCCGGCTCATTCCGACGGGATCTCCTGTTCCGGCTCAATGTGATCTCCATCGAGATCCCTCCCCTGCGGGAGCGGCGCGAGGATATCCCTCTGCTCATCGGGCACTTCCTTGAAGAACTCTCCCTGGAGCTGGGCCTGCCGGCACCGGGCATTTCCGACGGTGCCCTTGAACTCCTGTCGGCAAGGGAATGGCCGGGCAATGTACGCCAGCTGCGCAATGAAATCAGCAGGCTACTGGTCTTCCATCGCGGCGAAGTCATCGGCGCCGACGCGGTCAGGGAGATGTCACCGGCCGTATTCCCCTCCCTGGACGACTACACCGACACTCCGGGCCAGGCTCTGCCTCTCAAAGAGATAGAGAAAAGACATATCCGTCGCGCGCTTGAGGAAACCCAGGGTGACCGGACCCGCGCCGCCCGCCTGTTGCGAGTGGGCCGCGCCACCATTTTTCGCAAGATAAGGGACTATGACCTCGATGTCTGAAACCATCTATATCTGTCTCGACGTGGAAGCATCCGGACCCATTCCGGATCCGTACAACCTTGTCTCCATCGGCGCCGTCCCGGTCGAGCAGAAGAGCGAAACCTGGCAGGTCCGGTCCGATGATCTCTTCTACGTCGAACTCAAGCCTCTCTATGCCGGATTCGACGCCGAGGCCATGGCCATCCACGGCATTTCACGGGAGCATCTCGAACAACAAGGGATACCCGCGGCCCAGGCCATGGAGAAGCTGTCCGACTGGTCCACCTCCCGGGGAGGGCGGCCCATCTTCGTGGGTCATAACGCCGTCTTTGACTGGGCCTACGTCAACCATTACTACGTGCGCACCGGGGTGGC
>JAPUKF010000290.1 GCA_027295805.1 Acidobacteriota bacterium
ATCATGAGGGATGCGTCGGCCGGCGTGGCGATGCCGCCGGCGGCGAAGTTGGGCACCGGCAGGCCACCACTACGGGCCACCATGCGCACCAGTTCGAAGGGAGCGCCCAGCTCCTTGGCCTCGGTCATCAACTCTTCGTCGCCCAGTACGGTCAGGCGGCGAATATGGCCCATGACCGTGCGCATGTGCCGCACCGCCTCGACAATGTTGCCCGAGCCGGCTTCGCCCTTGGTGCGGATCATACATGCACCTTCGCCGATGCGGCGCAGTGCTTCGCCCAGATTGCGGGCGCCGCAGACAAATGGCACGTCGAAGGCGAACTTGTCCACGTGGTTGGTCTCGTCGGCGGGCGTCAGGACTTCCGATTCATCGATGTAGTCCACTCCCAGAGCCTGCAGAATCTGAGCCTCGACGAAGTGGCCGATACGCACCTTGGCCATCACCGGGATCGAGACGCACTGCATGATCTCCCGGATCTTGCTGATGGAGGCCATGCGGGCCACACCGCCATCCTTGCGAATGTCCGAGGGAACCCGCTCCAGCGCCATGACCGCCACGGCACCGGCATCTTCGGCAATCTTCGCCTGGTCCGCAACGGTGACATCCATGATGACACCGCCCTTGAGCATCTCGGCCAGACCGGTCTTCAGGCGCAGAGTCGCCGCAGGACGGCCGTTGCCACCGGCATCAGCGCCGGCAATTGATTTCTTGGTTCTTTCGCTCATCATGATCTCCTTCTCGTTCTTTTTCTTGGGGCAGGGTTGATATCGGTTTCAGACCAGGGGCGGCGGCGAGATCGCCTTGCCGGTGAAACGCCGTTGGTCGGCGCCGTTCAGTTCTGCACGGACCGCTCGCCCCAGCCGGACCATGCCCTCACGGATCTCATCTTCACGGACACCCCCATAGGTCAGGCGTAGCCGGTGATCGGCACCGCGCCGGGCGGCAAACAGGTTGCCGGGGGCAAACACGACTCCCTCTCCCACGGCCCGTGACAGCAGATCGGTCGTGCTGATATGCGCGGGCAGGTCGACCATGAGAGAGAGACCGCCACGGGGCTTGCTCCAGGAAACGCCCGCCGGCATCTCTTCCCCGAGGCTCTCCAGGAGGGCATCGCGGCGGTTGCCATAAGAGGCACGCACCGCGGTGACCAGTTCGCGGCAAGCTTTTGTCATCATGAAGTTCGCCATGGCGGCCTGCAGCAGGGGAGGCGTGTGCAGATCGGCGACCCGCTTGACAGCCTCCAGCGTACGAATCACCTGGCTGTCGGCGGCCACCCAGCCGAGACGCAAACCGGGAAACAGCAGTTTGCTGGATGTGCCGAGATAGATCACTCCCCCTTTGCCGGCTCCCGCTGCCAGGGGCTCAGGGGGGGCCTCATCGAAGGCCAGTTCCCCGTCACTGTCGTCCTCCACCACCGGCACACCGGCGGCGGCGCAGATCTCCAGCAGCCGCTTGCGGCGGGACGGCGCCATGGTCACGCCGGTGGGATTGTGGAAATTGGGAATGGTGTAGACAAGGCGGGGCCGCTCCCGGGTGAGAAGCGACTCCAGGTGCTCGACGACCATGCCATGATCGTCCACCGGCACCGGCAACAAGCGCGCGCCCATCATGCGGAAAAGGGCCAGAGCACCGCTGTAGGTCGGGTCTTCCACCACCACCGCATCACCGGGGGAAATAAAGACCCGGGCAACGAGATCGAGCCCCTGCTGGCTGCCGCTGACCACCAGAAGCTGCTCCGCCTGCCGATCCAGGCCACGCTCCCGCAGGCGCGATGCCAGCACTTCAAGAAACCGCCCATGCCCCCGGGAGGGACCGTACTGGAGAAGACCCGTCCCTTCCTCGGCAAGAACCGCATCGAGGCTTTCGCGAAACGGCGCCACGGGGAAGAGGCGGGCGTCGGGCATGCCACCGGCCAGGGAGATCACTCCAGGGCGGTCACTCCAGCGCGCCAGGCGCTCCCAGTCGGGGTCTTCGGCCGTCTGGGGCGGCGGCAGGATTCCCACCGCCAGGCCACCGGTCCCGGCCACGAAAGTCCCCTGGCCCACGGCGGCGCGGGCTTCCCCGGCGGCAACCAGGGCGGCATACGCCTTCTGCACCGTCCCCCGGTTGACGCCCAGCGAGCGCGCCAGGTCGCGGCTTGCCGGCAGGCGACTTCCCGTCGGCAGGCGACCCTCCTCCATGGCGGCCCTGAGGGCCGTTGCAAGCTGCTCATGCAGAGGTGTACCGCTGTCCCGGTGCAGGGGGATGTCATTCAGATCCATGATTGGAGGATACCAATAGACATATTGGACCGTCAATGGACTGCTATCTCTTGGGCTGAGGCGTTCAGGACAGGGGTCCATGCCTGCTAGCATTCGGGTATGGCAAGGATCGGCGTGGATCTGGGTGGCACCAAGATCGAGGCGGCCCTCATGGCCGATGATGGCAACCTCACCCTCCGCCGCCGTCCCACGCCGGCCGGTGACTACGAGGCTACCCTGGCGCAGGTTGTGGACCTGGTCAGCGAACTGGAAGCGGTCCATGGGACCTCCTGCCGGGTGGGGGTCGGGCATCCGGGCGCCGTGTCGCCGGTGACCGGTCTCATCAAGAATGCCAACTCCACCTGCCTCCTGGACCATGATCTGAAATCCGACCTGGAGTCTCGGCTGGGACGGGAAGTCCGTCTGGCCAACGATGCCGACTGCTTCGCTCTGTCGGAAGCCGTGGACGGCGCCGCCATGGGTGCCTCGACCGTGTTCGGCGTCATCCTGGGCACCGGAGTGGGTGGCGGGGTGGTGGTGAATGGGAAACTGCTGCACGGCCCCAATGCCATCGCCGGTGAATGGGGGCACAATTCGCTCCCGGGACTCACGGGAGACGAACAGCCCGGCCCGGCCTGCTACTGCGGCCGCCAGGGCTGCATCGAGACCTTTCTGTCCGGGCCCGGCCTGGTGGCAGATCATCTGCGCGCCACCGCCACGACCCGGACGCCCGGCCATGGGCCTTCAGATCGGTCGCCGGATCCCCCGACCGCTGCGCTGGTGGCGGCCCTGGCCGAGGCCGGCGACGAGGACGCCCGTGCCAGCCTGTCCCGATATGAACAGCGGCTTGCCCGGGCGCTGGCCTCGGTCATCAATATCATCGACCCTGAGGTCATCGTCCTGGGCGGTGGACTTTCCAGAATCACCGGCCTCTACCAGAGCGTGCCCCGCTTATGGCTGCCGTTCGTTTTCTCCGACCGGGTGGCGACCCGCCTCCTTCCGCCGGCCCACGGCGATGCCGGCGGCGTGCGCGG
>JAPUKF010000291.1 GCA_027295805.1 Acidobacteriota bacterium
TTCTTCTGCACGAGGGCGGCATCACCGGGCCATCGTTCCAGGACCGGGATCGCCCCCACCTGCACCGTCGCTATCCCCTCGCCCTGCCGGCTCTGGAGGCACAACTGGCGCGACTGGCTGGCGGGTTTTCTCAGGAGCGCGCGGTCAAGGGACTCTTCCCCGTCTTCTTCCTCGGCCTGCGGTTGACCGTGCACGCTGCCCTGCGCCAGCGCCTGGGACCCGGCCCGGCCGCGCTCCTGACTTCCCTGCTGGCCGCGCTGCCACCGTTGCACCTGGCCACGCGCATCCAGGGCGGACCGATCCATACCGGCTTCGCCGATCTGCCTCTGGCGGCTCTGGCCGCAGCACTGGCTCTCTGCCTGGTGCCCGGCGCCGGTGCCGGCGGCAAGAAGACCGCCCCGGCCTGGCCCGCGGCGGCCCTGTTCGCCGGTCTCGCGTTCGCGCTGAAGCCCGAAGGGGTGGTGTTCCTCATGGCCGCCCTGCTGGTGGCGGCAGCATCAACCCTGCGGCCGGAATCACGGCCGGGATGGCGGCGCGGCCTCGCGGCAGCCGTTCTTCTGACGCTGCTGATCCTTCCCGTTGTGGCTCTCCATGTCGCTGTGCCCACGGTGGGAACCGTGGGTTACAGCGGTGATGAGAATTACCTGGCGCGGCTGGCGCCGCAGGCGCTGGCCAGCGGGCTGAGAACCAACCTGCCTGAGGCACTGGCGGCCATGGCCGCGGCGCCCTTCACGCCCCGTTGGGCGTTCTACGGTGTCCTGCCCCTGGGGGCCCTGCTGACGGCTCTCGTCCTGCGTCTCAGGCCACCGGGATCCCACCTCCTGGCCCTCCTCATCGCTCTCCCCCTGGCCGCCGATCTCCTGGCCTTCACGCTGACCGGCTCGGAGATCCGCTGGCACCTGGGAGTGGCCCTGGACAGGCTCCTGCTGCAGGTCACGCCTCTCATCATTATTTTGACGGGCGGCCTGATGGCGCATCTTGAGACCCGTCCCCGGGCCTGAGGATTCAGCGCGGGATATCGAACAGATTGGCCTGGGTGCCGGCGCGCTGATGCACCGCTATGGGGTAGTTGTCATCGAAGCAGGCGGTGCAAAATGAGTCACCGTCACTCACCGCCTTGCGCAGGCCCTCCAGGGACAGATACCCCAGAGTATCAGCCTGGATGAAGGTCCGGATCTCCTCCACTGTATGGGCGGAGGCGATGAGTTCCTCGCGATTGGGCGTGTCCACACCGTAGTAGCAAGGACCGATGGTGGGCGGAGAGGAGATGCGCATATGCACTTCCCGGGCGCCCAGGTCACGCACCATGGTGACGATCTTGCGGCTGGTGGTACCTCGCACGATGGAATCGTCCACCAGGATGACCCGCTTCCCCTTGATGACAGCGGCCACGGCGTTGAGCTTGAGCTTGACGCCGAAATGCCGGATCTCCTGCTTGGGCTCGATGAAGGTGCGGCCCACATAGTGATTGCGGACCAGCCCGAACTCGAATGGAATCCCGGATTCACCCGCGAAACCCAGCGCCGCCACCAGGCCTGAATCGGGCACAGGCACCACGATATCGGCGGGGATAGGATGCTCCCGGGCGAGGGCGGCACCCATCTTACGCCTGACCTGATTGACCGAACGCCCGAAGACCATGGAATCCGGTCTGGAGAAATAAACATGTTCAAAGATGCACTGGCGTGTGGGCTGCGGTGGGAACGGCTGTTCCGAGCGCAGACCGGAGGAGTCGATGATCAGGAACTCACCGGCCTCCACGTCTCTCACGAAACCCGCACCGATGAGATCGAAGGCGCAGGTCTCGGATGCCACCACCATGGCGCCATCCACCTTGCCCAGAGACAGGGGTCTGAAGCCATGGGGATCGCGCACAGCGATGAGCCGGTCCTGCATGAGAAAGACCAGCGAGTAAGCACCTTCCACCCGGGAAAGAGCATCCACCAGGGCACCTTCCAGGGTGCGCGCCGATGAACGGGCGACCAGGTGGAGAATGACCTCCGAATCCGACGAGGTGGAGAAGATGGACCCCGCCCGCTCCAGTTCAAGCCGCAGGGCGGCGGCGTTGAGCAGGTTGCCGTTGTGGGCCACGGCCATCTTGCCGCGATGGCAATCGATGAGAAACGGCTGGGCGTTGATCAACTGGCTGGTGCCGGAGGTGGAGTAGCGGGTGTGGCCGATGGCATGCCTTCCCTTGAGCCGCGCGATCCGATCCTCGGTGAAGATATCGGCCACCAGTCCCATGCCCCGTTCCTGGGTCATGGCACGCGAGTTGGCTGCGACAATGCCCGCCGATTCCTGGCCACGGTGCTGCAGGGCATGGAGCCCCAGGTAGGCCAGGTTGGCGGCCTCCCCATGATCAAAAATGCCGAAAACACCGCATTCGTCATGGAAGGCGTCGCCGGGGGAGTTGGCGGGCCGTGTCATGGGTGAATTGTACCACCGGGCGGTCTCTAGAGAGTCAGGGAATCCAGGTCAAGACGGCCTCGCCGTCCAGGGGCAGGAGCGCGGGGGGGGGCCGTCGACCCGCATGTCGGGACGGTCCCGGCCTCTTTTCCCGGGCCCGGCATGTTCAGCTTGCCGCTCCGGGGTGCCGGCACCGGGCTCAGTCCTTCCAGCGGTCCATGGACTTTTCGATGCCGTGCACCTCGCCGGCATGTCGCCGTCTCCGGCTTTCGCGGACGATCAAGCCCAGCACGCCCAGCCAGAACAGGCCGATACCCGCCAGGACCAGCTCCCCCGAAAGAGACCCTATGGCCATGCGCCGGATGACCTCCCTGGCACTGCCGGCGGCCGTGGGATGGACGTTGAGCTTGGCCAGCCAGGCCCCGAAGATAACCGCATAGAGCCAGACGTAGTTGCGGCGCAGGCGCACCCCGACGGCCTGCATGAAGGTCAGCTTGAAGGTGGGCAGATCCAGGTCATGGGCCACCAGGTCGCCCCAGCGATTGCGCGGACTGACCAGATCCCGGCGCAGGATCGGGACAAGAAAATTCTCCTCTATCATCCGGATGCGCGAGCGCCAGACGTCGAAATAGCGGAAACGGCGGGCCTCGATGCCCAGGAACACGCTGACCATGACGGCGGTGAGGAGCAGTGTGATGTGGGCATGGCCGGCGCCGCTGAACGAGAGGGATAACATGGCGCCGGAGGTGATCACGGCCCAGTTGGTGGTGGTGTCCAGGCGGGTGCGCCAGCTGTTGGCACGGCTCATTTCCCCGCGGTAGAAATGAACCAGGGTGGTGATGTACTCCTCCCTGGTCAGGGGGAATTCCTCAAAGTGCCGCGTGGAGTCTGAATCACCCGCCATGGTCCTCCCTCACAGGTGTGGACTGCCGCCGCTGGAAGTTAACCCGGGCCTCCGCCGCCTGTCAACGCACCCGCTCCGGGTCTCCCGTTGACAAGAACGCGCGCAAGGTCTATTTTTTCGCGTCTTCCCGCGTCATTATGAGAAGGTGTTGGTGGCGTGCGGGCAGCGCCGCCAGGGCATTAACCTGAGAGCGGAATATCGCTCCAGCCATGCTGGGGACAGGGCCATGAAGACCATCGGTCGTCACCTCATCGCAGAGTTTTATGGGTGCCAGGACACCCTTCTGGATGATCTGGAAGGGATCCGCCGGGTCATGCTGGAGGCCGCCCAGGTCATCGGGGCCACCGTGATGGGCGACACGTTCCATCAATTCGCGCCACAGGGTGTCAGCGGCACGGTGGTCATCTCCGAAAGCCATCTCTCCATCCACACCTGGCCCGAATACAGCTACGTCTCGGTGGATATCTACACCTGCGGGGGCCTGGACCCACGCCCGGGCTTTCGCCATCTGGAGCAGCGGCTGGGGGCCCGGGACAGCCGGGTCCAGGAGATCCTGCGGGGCCTGCCTGAAGAGCTGGCGGGAGCAGCCCTGCCCGGACCCGCTGATATCCAGGTGATCACCCGCATGAGCACTCTCAACGCACTCGCTCCCGACGCCTGAAGGGGCCGGGATAGAACCCCCATGGCTGCCGAAGCCAGAATGCCCCAGGGCGTTCCCGCCGCCTACCTGAGCGGCGGGCAGACGCGCGGCCGCTACCACGACGGCTGGTACACCGAGGAAGAGGTCGACACCGTTCGCCTGGCCATCAAGGTGCGCGCCCGCCTGCACCACGAAGAA
>JAPUKF010000292.1 GCA_027295805.1 Acidobacteriota bacterium
TCGGGGATCTTGTTTCCGTTCACATCATTGCTGAACCCCCCATCCACATCGCACAAGTCAGGAACTCCGTTGAAATTGCAGTCCTGGCGTGTTCCCTCGGCGATGTCGATGTCGTCGGAGACGCCATTGCCATCGCAATCGACGTCACATTCGTCGGGTACCCCGTTGCCATTCGTATCCGGGCTCGTGCCTTCGGCCACATCGCACTCGTCGGGATTGAAGTTGCTATTACAGTCCGGCTACGAGCGCGTGATGACATCGATGCGGTCGTCCCTACCGTTATTGTTGCAATCGGCAGCGAGCGAGATCTGGAATGGTGCCAGCAGGACAATTGCAGTGGTAGTAAGTAAGAATCTTGATGCACGACCCATGTTGACCTGCTCCCGTACGCGTCGTCGAGGCAGACGAGATTTACGTCCAGTATATCGGCCGTCAGAGCTGGACGCCATCAGGCGCCATGTGTGCCTGGCAGATCGGGGTGGGACTGTCTGGAGAACCTGAAGCTCGACCTGAACTGTCGGCGCGCCGACAGGTCAAGTTCTGCATGAAGTTTGAAAAGCTCAGGGTTTAAAGGAAGGCCTGAACTGTCGGGCGGCCGACATCACAGGAAGTGCTTCAGGTCTGCTTGCGCAGCTCCCTGATGATCTCCTGTAACGTCTTGATCAACTCGTCCCGGGGGACGTCGTCGCGCTCAGGAAAGCGGATGGTCAGCGAGAAGGGCCGGTCCGGTCTGCGGACCTTGAAGACGAATCCGGTGGGGCGGCTGGTTGTCGAACCGGACCTCTCCCCTTCCCTCCCCGGGTCGCCGTCATCTCTGGCCATCCTGCGGGCATCATCGCGGGTACTCACATCCCCTGAGCGCACGGCGGCGAGCATGCGGCGCATGTCGTCTTCATCGGTCATGCGGGCAAGTTGCAGGAGGGTGGACTTGCTGCTGATGCCTGCCAGGCGGCACAGCTTGCGGATTTCTACCGGGATGGAGGCCAGTGAGAGAATTTCGGTGATGGAGGTTCGTGAGCGTCCGAGCATTCTCCCGATCTGCTCATGCTTGAAATTGAAGCGGTCCCGCAACTGGGCGATGGCATCGGCTTCCTCGAAAGGCGTCAGATTGCGGCGCTGGATATTTTCCACCAGCGAGATTTCGAGACAGCCGCCATCGTCCACATCCAGTTCGATGCAGGGGATGCGGCTCAGGCCTGCCTCCAGCGCAGCTCGGTACCGGCGCTCGCCGGCGATGATCTCGTAGGTGTCATTCTCACGGGCGCGCACCAGGAGTGGCTCAAGGATTCCCTTTTCCTGCACAGAGACCACCAGTTCGGCGATCCCGCCAAAATGGCGACGGGGCTGATTGGGGGATGGCTTGATGCGCTCGATGGCAATCAGATGTCCTATAGCATCGCTGGGCCGCTCGGCCAGACGATCCACGAAGTGAACATCATGTCGCATGCGCTTTGTCTCTGGCAGTCCACGTTGCTTAGCCACGGCTGAGTACCTCTTCGGAAAGCTTGTAATACTCCATGGCGCCGGTTGAATTGGGGGCGAAGGAAAAAATGGATTGCTTGTAGGCCGGCGACTCCTCCAGGCGGATACTCTTTGAGATGACAGTTTTGAAGACTTTGTCACCGAACACCTCGTTGATGCGCCGTTTGGTGTCGCGCCCCAGAACCGTCCTGCGGTCATGGAGTGTGACGACCACTCCCAGGAGTTGCAGGTCGGGGTTGGGGCGCTGGCGGATCTTCTCTATGGTTTCCAGAAGATCATCGGTTCCTTCCAGGGCATAGAACGACGACTGGATGGGGATGAGAATGTGCGTGGATGCCACCATAGCGTTGACGGTGAGCAATCCCAGCGTGGGAGGCGTGTCGATGACGATGTAGTCGTAATCGGATCGCACCGAGGAGAGGCGATCCTTGAGGCGAAAATGGCCATCGAATTCAGCCACCATCCTGCTCTCAAATTTTGCCAGGCTGATCCTGGAGGGGGCCACATCCAGATTGAGGAGAGGTGACCGTTGCACCAGGCTGCTGATGGGCACGGATTCCTCGGTGAGAGCCTCGTACATGGACACCTGGACCTCCTCGAGGTTCAGGTAGGAGAGAGTGCAGTTGGCCTGCGGGTCCAGATCTATGAGCAGGGTCTTGAATCCACGCTGGGCGATGGCCGCCGCCAGATTGATGGCGGTCGTTGTTTTGCCGACCCCGCCTTTCTGGTTGGCGACAGTGAGGATCATGGGCTGGGTGGAGATACGTCGGAAGGGTTCAATTCTCGTACTTGCCCATGTCCTCTGGCTGCAGACGCTCGAGCCAGCGGCGCAACTCGTCGGACTCCTTGCGTGACTCGTCGTCCAGATCGGGTGGTGAGGCACCTCCCGATTCAGGTCGGCTCGCCTTCTCGATGACATCCTTGTTCACAAAGATGGGAGCTTCAGCCCTGAGTGCCAGGGCGATGGCGTCGGAGGGACGGCTATCCACCCTGAGCTCCTGGCCGTTGAAGCGCAGAAGGACGGAGGCGTAGAAGGTGCTGTCCTTGAGATCGGTGATGCTGATCCGCTCCACAGTGGCCTTCATGCTGTCCAGGACAGCCCGCAGCAGATCGTGGGTCATGGGGCGCGGCGTCTCGACATTTTCCAGCTTGAGCGCGATGGCGTTGGCTTCGAAGAGGCCGACCCAGATGGGTAGAATCGCTTTTCCCGACGGGTCCCGGAGGATGACGATGGGGGTCTGGGTGACCGGATCCATCATCAGACTCTTGACCTTCATTTCAACTTCCATGCTGCCACTCCTCCTCTAGCCTGCCGGGCCGGGCTCCCGGAGGGATCACCGACGCGTGCACTTTGTCACATCTTTTTAAGGACTCAACTCTACAGGATTGTCCCCGGAGTGGCAAGGTGCCTTTCCGGCACCTGCCGGGCGGCTCAAATTGCCGGTTTGGCGGACAGCGAGTGGCGATGTGCAGCGGTGATCCTGGCCATCATGATGCGCCCCATATCCTCCTCCAGCCTGGCGCCGTGGACATTGACCACGCGATTGCAGGGCGTGCGCCCACTGGCCACGCTGGCATCTCTGCGTGAAGGTCCAGCCAGGAGAACCGGCAGAGTGCGGCCGACCAGTTGCTGGTTCTCTTCCAGGCTGATCTCTTCCTGCAGGGCGAAAAGCTGAGTGAGGCGGCGCCCTTTCAGGCTCTCCGGGACATCATCGTCGCAGGTTGTCGCTGCCGTGGTCCCGGGACGGGGGGAGTACTTGAAGGCATAAACCTGGGAGAACCGTGCCTGTCTGAGAAGGTCGAGAGTGGCCTGGAAGTCCTGCTCCGTCTCTCCCGGAAACCCCACCATGAGGTCGGTGGAGATGGCCACGCCAGGAATGCGGCGTCGCAAATCCTCCAGTCGGCGGAAGTAATCGGCAATGCCATGACCGCGGCGCATGGCCTTGAGGACGGCGTCAGATCCGGACTGAACCGGAAGGTGGAGATGAGGGCAGATGGTTTCGTGGGCCGCCATGGCCGCTGCTGTGTTAGCGGTGAAGAAGGCGGGATGGCTGCTGGTGAAACGCAGCCTCTTCAACCCGGGAATGATTGCCACAGCTTCCAGGAGATGGTGAAACGCCTTGCGCCCATCCCGGTAGGCATTGACAGTCTGGCCCAGCAACTCAATCTCCAGAATTCCCTGGCCCACCCGGCGTCGCGCTTCCTCGACGATCTGCGCCATGGGCCGGTGTACCTCCCGGCCGCGGGTGCGGGGCACGATACAGAAGGCGCATCCCATGTTGCACCCTTCCATGATGGTCAGGTAGGCCATGGCGCCGGAGCGTACTCCCCTCCCCCCATCCCAGAAGATGGCGCTGAGATCATCGAGGGCCGTATCCACGATCCCGGACCGTGTCACCGCCGAGCGGGTACGAGCCTGGGTCAGGAGTTCGGGAAGGCGACCGATGCGCCTGGGTCCCATGACCAGGTCCACATGGCCGGCGCGTTTGATCACGGCTTCCCCTTCCTGCTGGGCGACGCACCCGGTCACGCCGATCACGGTCTGGGGAGATTTTGTTTTCAGGTTCTTGAGTCGGCCCAAGAAATCAAACAGTTTCTCCTCCGATTTTTCCCGCACCGAGCAGGTGTTGAGCAGGATCACATCAGCGTGTTCGGCTGATGTGGTCGGGGTGTAGCCTTCATCCTGCAACAGGGAGGCCATCTTCTGCTCATCTTGGACATTCATCTGGCAGCCCCAGGTCTTGATGAAGTACGAGCCGCGCGGGGAAGTCATGGCGTCTCCCCTGCCGCGCTGGAACGGACGAAGAACGGTCGCAGGCGCTGGTAGGTCTGGGGCGGCGTTTCAGGCACGATACGGGTCTCACCGATGACACTGGCGAAGTTGTTGTCACCCTCCCAGCGGGGAACAAGGTGAATGTGCAGGTGTCCCACCACCCCGGCCCCGGCGGCGCGGCCAAGATTCATGCCCACGTTCATACCGTCGGGGTTGTAGCTCTCGCGCAGAGCGGTCTCACACTGGGCCAGGGTCTCCATCACCGCCGCCCGTTCCTTTGCATTCGCATCGGCCAGATGCGCCACGTGTCGATTGGGAACCACCATGAGATGTCCGCTGCTGTACGGGTAGAGGTTGATAATGACGAAACACTCCGGCCCGCGCTGCAAAACCAGGTTCTGCTCATCCTGGAGGTCGTCTCTGACCCCGCAGAAGAGACAACTCATGTCCTTGCGCATGGATTGGAGGTAGGGCAGCCGCCATGGCGTGAACATCCTGTCCATCTGGCTGCGGGTTCGCCCGGTCCCTCAGAGGGAGATGTCGTCTTCGGGAGGTGGCTGGCCTCCGGCCGGGGTCTGGGGCTGCGCAGCAGGCCGCGGCGCAGATTCTGTGTGGTCGGCATTGATGAGTTCTTTCAGTTCTTTGCCGGGCTTGAAATAAGGGATGCGTTTGGCCGGGACCTCCACGCGTTCACCGGTCTTGGGATTGCGCCCCACCCTGGACTGGCGGCGCCGTATCCGGAAGCTGCCGAAACCGCGCAATTCGATCTTGTCATCGCTGCTGAGTGCCTCAATGATGGAATCGAAGACCGTGTTGACGACGATTTCGGCGTGTTTCTTGGACAGGTTGGAAGCCCGTGTCACATGTTCCACGAGTTCGGCTCGAGTCATTATCAGAACCCCTGCCGCGGACTAATCGTCATCATCATCGTAGCGATCGCGGCGGCGCTTGCTCTTGCCACGGCGCTTATCCAGCTCGGTGCCTACCATGTCGCCCAGGCTGATGCCCCCTCCGTCATGAGAGAAAGCGGCCATGTCGCTGGTTTGCGTGTCCTGGACGATGGCCTTCACCGAAAGCCCGACCTTGTTCTCCGTGGGGTCAATCTTGATGATCTTCACTTCGATTTCATCATTGAGTTCGAAGTAAGTTTCAGGATTTTCAACCCGCTCCATGGAGAACTCCGAGACGTGCACAAGTCCTTCCACGCCCGAGTCCAGTTCCACAAAGGCACCAAATTCGGTCAGGCGAACCACCTTGCCCCGGAGAACATCACCCACATTGTGAAGCCGGAAGAACTCGTCCCATATGTTGGGCTGCAACTGCTTGATACCCAGAGAGAGACGCTGATTCTCCGTGTCGATCTTGAGGATGACCGCTTCGACTTCGTCCCCTTTTTGCAGGATCTCCGAGGGGTGCTTGATGCGCTTGGACCAGGTGAGATCCGAAATGTGAACCAGCCCGTCGACACCGTCTTCCACCTCGATAAAAGCGCCAAAATTGGTGAGGTTGCGCACCTTGCCCGTGATGCGTGAGCCCACCTCGTACTTCTGGTCGATCAGGGCCCAGGGGTTGGGCTCGGTCTGTTTCAATCCCAGCGACAGGCGGCGGTTCTCCTTGTCCAGATCCAGAACCATGGCTTCCACGGTTTCGTCCACATTGACGATCTTGGATGGATGTTTGACCCGCTTGGTCCATGACATGGCCGAAACGTGGATCAATCCTTCCACGCCCTCTTCCAGTTCCACGAAGGCTCCGTAATCGGTGAGGCTCACGACCTTGCCGCCGACACGAGAGCCGATGGGATAGCGCTCCTCCACGTTGGCCCAGGGGTCCGGGGTCCGTTGCTTGTAACCCAGGGAGACGCGCTCTCGCTCAGCGTCGAACTTGAGCACCACGACTTCAACCTCGTCGCCGATGGAGAACAATTCCGACGGATGGTTGATGCGCCCCCATGACATGTCTGTGATGTGCAGGAGCCCATCCAGGCCGCCCAGGTCGATGAAGGCCCCGTACTCGGTGATGTTCTTCACCACGCCAAGAACGATCTTGCCTTCTTCCAGGCCGTCCAGAGTCTTCTGCTTCTTCTCCCGGTTTTCTTCTTCCAGGATGGCCTTGCGGGAGAGGACAATATTGCCGCGCCTCCGATTGACCTTGATGACGCGCATGTCCAGTTCCTGGCCTTTGTACGAATCCAGATTGCGCACCGGACGCAGGTCCACCAGGGAGCCGGGCAGGAAGGCGCGAATGCCGATATCCACGGCCAGCCCCCCTTTGATGCGATCGACGATACGTCCGGTGATGGGCACGCCCTCACGATAGGCTGCTTCCACCCGCTCCCAGACTTTCATCTTCTCGGCCTTCTCCTTGGAGAGAACCAGATACCCTTCTTTGTTTTCGGTTTTCTCCAGGAGGACTTCGATCTCGTCACCTTCGGAGACATTGAGGCCATCCCGGGTGGTGAACTCATCGATGTCGATCATTCCCTCGGACTTGTAGCCGACGTCGACGATGACCTCGTTGGCCAGAATCTTGACAACGCGGCCCTTGACCACCTGTCCTTCGGACAGATCTCGCAGCGTATCGTCGTACATGCCCAGGAGTTTTTCGTACTCGTCCGGGGACAGCTCAGCCGAGCCCTTACCGAGCAGGTCGACCTCGGTGGTGAGGCCGCCCTCACCGGCACTGGCCGTGGAATCGGCTGCAGACGGGTTTCCCGCTCTGGCATTCGTCTGCGGATCACTCCGCTGATCTTGGGGATTCATGTACAACCTCCTGGGGGGTCGACCGACAGTCCCCACCGCCGGGACCCGAGTATTGCGCGGGCCGGTCCTGCACTGGGACACGATAACCGCTTGAAGCGCCTTATCTTATTCGTGGGCCTCCGGGACTGTCAAGCGGCATGGAGGCCCCGCTCGGTGCGCACCTTGTCCAGGGCCAGCAGGAATCGGTCCATCTCGGGCCCGCAGCCGATGGAGACGCGCACATGGTCCTGGAATCCGTATCCATCCATGGGCCTGACGATGACCCCCTCATGAAGGAGGGCTTGAAACGCCTCCCGCCCGGGAAATCCGGGTGCCATGAGGACAAAATTGGTGCTGGAGGGGAGAAACTGGAGTCCCCGGCGGGTCAGCTCCGCTTCCAGGCGGTTCAGCTGGCGCCGGTTCTCGGTGGAGGACTGGATCTGGTGCTCGCGGTCATCCAGGGACGCCAGCGCCCCTGCCTGGCCGATGCTGTTGGTATTGAAGGGGGAACGGACCTTTTCCAGCGCTCTGATGATATCCGGATGGGCGATGCCATAGCCGATGCGGGCTCCGGCCAGAGCATGAATCTTAGAGAAGGTGCGCAGCACCATCACCGCCCCGCCGTTTCTCAATGCCTCGCAGGCGTCCGGGTAATCTCTGTCGTCAATATATTCGCGGTAGGCCTCGTCAACCACAGTGAGGACTGTCCGGGGAACCTGGTCAAGGTAGGCGTCAAACTCGCTGCGGTCGCAGCGGGTACCAGTGGGGTTGTTGGGGTTGGCGATGAAGACAAGTCGGGTGGCCGGCGCCACGGCTGCAGCCATGGCGGCCAGATCATGGCGCCGGTCGGGGGTCATGGGGACGCTGCACACCGGGGCGGAGGCTGCCAGGGTGGCGATGCGGTACATGATGAAAGCACCCTCCGAGACCAGCGATACCCCGTCGGGTGGCAGAAAAGCCTTGGTCAGCATTTCCACGATTTCCGTGGAACCGTTGCCGATGATCAGCCACTCAACGGGAACATCCAGGTCCCGGGCCAGGCGCCGCTTCAGGTAATAGGCGCCGCCGTCCGGATACCGGTGGCAGCGGCTAGCGGCCTGGCGCATGGCCTCGAGGGCATGGGGAGATGGTCCCTGGGGGTTCTCGTTGCTGGCCAGCTTGATGGTCTCTTTTAGACCGAGTTCGCGTTCCAGTTCCTCGGTGGGTTTACCGGGCTCGTAAGGCACGATGGTGGCGAGGTGCTCGTTCAACGTCAACGGCATGCCGTGGCTCATGGCCGCTCCCCTTCCCGACCCGATCCGGTGGCATCTTTGAGCAGCAGGACCTCCTCTCGGGAGAGGTGGCGGGTTTGTCCGGGCCTGAGACCGGGATCCTTGAGCGGCCCATAGGAGACGCGACGCAGGCGCAGAACCGGGTGATCGATCCGCCGGCACATCTCGCGAATCTGGTGCCTGCGTCCTTCCATGAGGATGATGCGCAGGACGGTGTGCCGATTCCGATGTTGCACTTCCGCCTGCGCCGGTAGGGTGTGCCTGCCTTCAATATGGAACGGTCGTCGCAGGCGGGCCAGGGCGCGGGCATCCACCTGCCCGCGAACCTTGACCAGGTACGTTTTCGGGACATGAGTTTCCGGGCGCATGAGGGAATGGGCGAGTTCGCCATCGTTGGTGAACAGCAGCAGGCCTTCAGAGTCGTAATCCAGGCGGCCCACTGGAAAGAGCTGCACGTCCGAGTCCGGCAGAAAATCCGCCACCGTTGTGCGCCCCTGGGGATCGGACAGAGTGGTCACACAGCCCCGTGGCTTGTACATGAGTACATAGAGAGGCCGGCGCCCGCGGGCAACCGGTTGCCCGTCAACTTCGATGCGGTCGGCCGGACTGACCCTGAGGCCCAGTTCGGTGACCACGGTGCCATTGACGCGGATTCTCCCCGCCTGCAACAGGCGCTCCCCCTCGCGCCGGGAAGCGACGCCGGCGTGAGACAGGACTTTCTGGATACGCTGGCCGGTGCTTTGAGATGTCACGATGATTCTCCAGCGCCATTGGCGCCGGCCCCGTCCGTGGGGGTGGAAGGTGGCTCCAGCGGGGAGGCCCCGGCTCCGGCATCGCCTTCCTGCCCGCCGGTTTCATCTTGCAGAGGGAGGATGGCGCCGGCGTCGCCGCCGGGCAGCCGATCCAGGGCCGCTACCAGATGCTCGCTGGAACCGTCGCCCATGACATCGCCGAACTCCTCCACAGGCGGCAACTCATCCAGAGTGGCCAGACCGAAATGCTCGAGGAAGAGCCGGGTTGTGCCATAGAGCAGCGGCTTCCCCACGGTGTCCTTGCGTCCGACAATACGGATCAGGCGGCGCTCTAGGAGAGTGCGCAGGACACCGTCGGCGGAGACGCCACGGATTTCCTGGATTTCAGGATTGGTGATGGGCTGCTTGTACGCTATGATCGCACAGGTTTCCAGGGCGGCCCGTGAGAGTTTCTGGCGGTTCTTGATGCGGAAGAATTCCTTGACCGCGTCACCCAGTTCCGGTCGTGTGGAGAGGCGGAACCCGCCGGCAACCTCTTCGACCTGCAGGCCACTGGGTGCCATGGCATAGCGATTGGCAAGGCCGGAGATGGCTTCTTTGACCTGATCTTCGCTGGCGTGATCGATGAACGATGCCAGTTCTTTCGCCGGGACCGGGCGCTCCGAGACAAACAGAAGAGCCTCCACCAGGGCGGTCAGTTCCGCGAATGAAATCATCAGACTTCTGTCCGGCAGAGCTGGATCTCGCCTGTGGGGCGCAACTGCACCGCGTGCAGGAAACCGGTCTTCATGAGTTCCAGAATAGCCAGGAAGGTCACCACGAGGATGTCGAGTCCCGCATTCATGGGCAGGAGTTCCCTGAAGTCGATGCGTGGAGTGGACGCGAGGATCGCGCGCACCTGGGCGATGCGGTCGGAGAGAGGTATGTACTCATCCCGGCGAGTGAGGGCATCGCGTCTTGCAGATGTCTCAAGAAAGCTCTTGAAGGCGTTCAGAAGATCGAAGAGCCCGGCTTCCAGGTAACCCTGCTCCTGGGGCTCGATGTCGCCCTGGCGCGTGAAAACCAGAGAAGCCATGACCTCCCGCTCAGCCAGGTCACTCGCCGCTTGGCGGAACTGCTCGTGTTCCAGAAGGGCCTGGACGAGATTCTGGCGCGGGTCCTCCTCCAGCCCTTCCTGGATCCGGTCCTGATCCACCGGCAGGATCAACTTGCTCTTGATGTAAACAAGGGTCGCGGCCATGACCAGGAACTCCCCTGCCACATCCAGGTTCAGAACCCCCATGCGGTTGATCATCTCGTCGTATTGCCGTGCCACCTCGGCCATGGGAAGGTCGGTGATGTCCAGCTCTTGACTGCGGATCAGGTGGAGGAGAAGGTCCAGCGGACCTTCGAAACTGGGCAGAACAAATCTGTAGCTGGACTGGCCGGCTGTTCCGTGTTCTGGCATGGGAGAAACTGTTTCCATGGTCATGAATTCAGACATCCCAGGGCCGGGCCGGTGGGATGGAAAAGCTTGATGGCACAGGCTTTCCTGCATCAAGTTAACATGGCGCCGCGCGCAGCGTCAATGCGGGATCCAGGGGCGGCTGCCGGCCTGAATGCCGGTTCAGGGCGCGGTTGTCTGGAACTCGAAAGTCACACCGCCAAAAGCGACCTTATCGCCATGGCGAATGCGCACCTGGGTCCCTTGGTCGACCTGGTCTCCGTTGATTTCGGTGCCGTTGAGCGCGCCGACTTCCTCGGAGACGGTATATCCCTCATCGTCGAAGCTCAGGATGGCATGCCGGCGCGATACCGAGCGCTTCAGATCCAGCAACGTCAGATCCACCTCGGGGCGCATTCCGGTCACCGGGTCGAAACGGCCGACGTGAATCCTGGTGCCCTCAAGGGGAAAAACTTCACTCCCTCCCACATGAACCAGGCAGGCCGTTCCGGCGCCCGCCGGTGCCGGTTCTGAACCCCCACTGCCTTCCTGGGTAGGTGGTGGAGCGTCGTCCATGACTCGCGGTGTTTCTTCGGGGCATGGTGGTTCCGGGGGAGCCGCGACGTCTCCCTCGGCGGCGAGGGGTGGTCGGTGTGCAGAGGTGAGGCGACTCTCCGCCTGCGCGAGACGGAACGACAATTTGCGCAGCATGCGCACCGCCAGCTCGATGTTGGACCGGATCATCCTGTCGAAGAGAGCCGGCCCGATCTCGATAGCCTCGCAGGCCT
The DNA here is from genome assembly GCA_027295805.1 of Acidobacteriota bacterium. Classification (GTDB taxonomy): domain Bacteria; phylum Acidobacteriota; class Polarisedimenticolia; order SMYD01; family SMYD01; genus SMYD01. The sequence goes on from JAPUKF010000292.1 coordinate 11,231, forward strand.
CTTTGGCCACGGCTGAATAGGTACGGGGCGTCCCCTCCAGGAGGGACATCTCCCCGAAGAAATCTCCTCTCTCCAGGGTGGCCAGGACCTCCTCCCCGTCCTTCCCGACCAGATCGATGACTCCCGACTGGATGACGAAGAGAGTCTGACCGTCCTCACCGGTGGTGAAGATGGCATCGCCAGCGTCGAAACGGGCGAGATAGTCTGCGAAAGGTGATTGAGCCATGGCGGATTCCCTGTTAATGAATAAGCACTGAAACCGGGGAGTTCAAGGTGGCGGGAAGGGTTCCGGCCATGACTTTTTAAGTAGTTTAGATTCAGCGAGTTGGGTGGTCTTGCGAGGGTGTCCCCGGAGTCGCCGGCCCGCGTCGCGCAGCGGGAATGGACGGGTCCAGTGACCGGGCCTTCTCATGGGCCTTGCTGGCGAGCTCCGCGTGTCCCAGGGCCGCCTCTATCTCACCCAGCATCACCCAGCCGAGGGCGTCGCCGGGGCTCGCACGTGTCGCCTGGGTGGCCTCCTGAAGAGCCTCCTGCAGGCGGCCCATCTTCAGGAGGGTTGCGGCTATATTGCGGCGGATCACGCCGGTACCGACGCCGGTGCCCAGGGCACGCCGGTAGGCGGCCAGGGCGTCCTCCAGGCGTCCGGCGGCCCGGTAGACCTGCCCCAGGTTGTTCCAGCCGTTGGCCAGTCCGGGCGCGAGGCGGGTCGCCTCTTCCAGCGCCGAGATGGCTTCAGGGATCTTTCCCTGCGCGGAGAGGACCCGCCCCAGGCCTTCATGGGCGGTAGCCAGATCGGGGTCCAGTGCCAGGGCGCGCCGGAAAAGGCCGGCCGCGCCTTCGAGACGCCCCTGGCGCACTAGCATCTGCCCGGCCCAGGCGGCACCGAACGCCGAGGAGAGAGCGTCGGTGCCTTCGCCTCCGGGAGGCAGAAGATCCTCAGGTGCCACCTGGGGAGGTGGTTCCCTGGGCCAGAGCGCAGCCGCGATGGCAGGCAAGAGCAGGGAGGCAATGTGCCGGTGCCCTTTTGGCGAGGGGTGGCAGTAATCCAGAACCATCTCGCTCCCGACGATGCCGCGGGGTGAGACCGACGCCAGCACCTCCCCGGCATTCAATGCAGGCGCGGCGCCGCTCCGTGCCGCCGCGCGCAGGATCTCAAGCAGGGGCCCGGTGATGCGGATAGGCACGGTGTCCCGGTCCCGAGCCTCACGCAGGGCCTCCAGGTCCCCCGGCCGCCCCAGTTCCATGAGAAGTTGACCGCGAAGAAAGTGAACCGCTGCCGGCAGGGGATCCAGGGCCAGGGCTTCATCCACTTTCTCCAGGGCGCCCACAAGGTCGCCCGCCCTCTGCAGGCGTCGGGCGGCAGCAACGGCGGTGTCCCGCTGGTCGCGGGCCGGCGCGGATAAGCGGTCATCCCAGGCTGATCCCTCAGGACGCCAGTCACGGAGGTTGCTCGCTGGCAGTACCAGGAAGAGGGGGACGTCACCGGCGCGCGCGAGAGCGGACATTTCAGCCACGCTGAAGCGGAATTGCTCCTGCACCAGGGCGTCTTCCCGGGGGTCCCGGGTCTGGCGGCGAGAATCGTCGCGAAGGGGGCCGGTGCCGAAAGGATCGGTATCGCCGCTCTGGGTCGAGGGATCCGGAAGGAGAGGATCGAGGAGGCGGCGCATGGCAACGTAAATGCGTATCCTGTTCAACCCGGCGCGCAACTGCCGTCGCCAGAACGGTTCGCTGAGAAACGGCGCGTAGAAACGTCGCTCCACATACTCGTTGTGACCCATGTAGGCAATGAATCCATCGGGGTCGTAAGCGGTCAATTCACGCATGACGTTCAGAACCCGGCGGGAGCCGTAGGACATGCCGCCGCAGTTGATCAGCTCGTAATGCATCTCCGGGTGGATGAGCCGCAGACCTTGGGCCGTGGCGGCGCAGAAGGAGATGCGATTGTCATAGGGGAATCCGAAGCTCGAGGAGCCGCCCAGGCAGAACAGGCGCACCGTGCCCGGGGCTTTGACCCTGGGAAACTCCTGGGCGTTGAACGGCCCTATCCTGTCCTGCCGGGTGCGCAATACTTCCCGGCCGTCGGCGAGTGTGACGGGCACGAAAAGCGGCTCGGTGGCGGAGAAGCCGGCGAAAGGATCGGGGCGGTGGCCGGGACCGCCGAAGCCCGCCAGGCGCAGGACCAGCTCTGCCAGCAGCAGCAGGGCAGCGCCGACGCTGAGAGCGGCGAGGCGGCGGCCGGCGCCGCTTCTAGAGTTGCTGGCGGCCACCCAGATAGGGTCGCAGGTCGGTGGGAATCCGCACGCTGCGATCTTCCTGCTGGTGGTTCTCGATGAGGGCGATGATGGTCCTGCCGATGGCCACGGCCGTGCCATTGAGGGTATGCAGCAAAGCCGTGCCATCCTTGCCCCGGAAGCGCGCGCCCAGGCGGCGAGCCTGATAGTCGGTGCAGTTGGAGCAGGATGTCACTTCCCGGAAAGCAGCCTGGCCGGGCATCCAGGCTTCCAGATCGTACTTTCGCGCGGCCGGGGCACCCAGGTCGCCGGTGCAGACATGAACCACCTGGTAGGGGATTTCAAGGCTGCTCAGGATCCCTTCCTCCACCTCCAGGATCAAGAGGTGCTCGTCATGGGATGCGGCCGGCTTGCAGAAAGAGAACATCTCAACCTTGTCGAATTGATGCACCCTGAAAATGCCGCGGGTGTCCTTGCCGTAAGTCCCGGCCTCTTTGCGCAGGCAGGTTGAGAATCCCGCATAGCGCACGGGCAGATCCGACTCCGGCAGGGTCTCCTCCATGTGCAGGGCAGCCAGGGAGACTTCGGAGGTTCCTACCAGGTAGGCGTCTTCATCTTCGATCTTGTAGATCTCATTGCGATCCGCCGGGAAGAAGCCCGTGCCATACATGGCCGCTTCGCGCACAACAATGGGAGGCACCACCGGCTTGAACCCCGCGGCGATCACACGATCCATGGCGAAGCGCACCAGCGCCAGCTCCAACTCGACCAGCTCACCCATGAGGTAGGCAAAGCGGCTGCCGGAAGAACGGGCCGCACGCTTGACATCAATCCAGCCCCGGGCTTCGCCCAGGTCGAGATGATCCAGAAGATCGAACGAGGTCCGGCGTGGCTCCCCTACCTTCCGCAGCACCACGTTGGCGTCATCGCCGACACCGTCAGGAACATCTCCATGGGGCGGGTTGGGGATGCGCAGGAGAGCCAGGCGTAATTCTTCCTCCTGCTGTCGGAGGTCCGGTTCAGCCTCCTTGAGACGAATGGCCACGCGCTTCATATCGGCCAGGACCTCCGCCTTTTCTTTTCCGGTGGTCCTGGGGATGCGGCGGGATGCGGCATTCCGGGCCGCGCGCAGTTCCTCCAGTTCGGCCTTGAGGCGCCTCACACTGGCATCGGCGGCAAGCACCTGATCCAGATCTTCACTCCCATACCGCTTGCGCCCGAGGGCAGCGCGAAACTGTTCAGGGTCGGCACGCAGGCTCTTGAGATCGATCACCGGGATGCATCCTCCAGGCGCCGGGCGGCAACATCGCAACGTACTGAGGAGAAGGACGTTAGCATAAAATTGACAGGTGCCGAGACGCACCGTACGATTCGCCTCTACGGAAGGAATCTGATGTCTCGTCCTCACGCGCTGTTCTCCCCTCCGGCAGAAACAACCCTGGCCCTTGTCGCGGGTTTGCAGTGCAGCCTGCTTCTTTCGGGATGGACATTTCTCATGACGCCGGGAGGCGGGAGCCTGGCGCCGGACCCTCTGGCCCTGGGCGTCTGGCTCGCAGGGCTGATCCTGGGGCTTGCAAGAGTGAATGTGGATCGCCGCCTTCTCTTGCCGCTGGTCGCTCTGGGGCCGGCTCTCGCCTTCCTGGCGGCTGCCCTCCTCCTGCGGATTCCCGCCGCCGGCGTCGCGGCAACGTTGCTGCAACTTGGCCTGGCTCTTTCGGCTCTGGCGCCGTGCGGGTATCTGGCCGGACGGCTGCTCGCCCGGGATGGCCAGGGGGTGCCGGAACGGTTGTGGCTCGGAGTGGCGGCCGGCACCCTGGTGTGGGTGCTTGCGCCGGGCCCCTGGCAGGTTGTGCTCGCTTTTGCCGTCGCCCCCGTGACCTTGCTGCTGGCACTGGCCAGGAGCCCATGGGTGCCCTCTCGCAGGATGGCCGGCGATGAGGTCGTGGACCCGCCCGCGTCGACTGCTGCCGAGGACCTGGCTCAGGGCGCCGGCGTGGCTCTGGTTGTGACCGCCCTGGTGGCGTGGGGGCAGATTCTTCTCCTTCTATGTGGCAACTGGCCTGCCATGCGCCTGACACTGCCATTCATGCTGGCCCTGGGTGGTTTCCTGGGTGTCCGGGCCGCGCGCAGGTGGGGCCGTCGGGGCCGTGGAATTTGGCTGCTGACGCTCGCTTCACTCTGGAACCTTGCTGCTGCCGGGATGGTGGGTTGGGTGGCATGGCTGGTCGTGGGCATGGGGGCGGCCAGGACTCCGCGACCTCTCACCGCCGCCCTGCTGGCGGCCGGATTGACCATCCTGCCCCTCACTCTCTTCGCGGTCATGGGCTGGACCCTCCAGGCGACAGGCCAGGGGGATCGGCGGGTGCCCCGGCAGCGGCAGGTCAGGAGCATCGGGGCCTTGATCGGGCTGACCCTGGCTCTGCTGTTCCTGGGGCCGGCATTGGGGGTGGGCCGCCTGCTCGTCTTCGCCGCCGCCGCACTCCCACTGGGAGTCGCCCTGCCTACCTTCCTGGGGCGCGCAGAGGCGAGCTTCCGGGCGCGCCGTGTGTTTGTCTCGCTGGCTCTGTTGGCGGCGAGCCTCAGCGGGCTTGTCCTCACGCCTGTCGACGTCCGTTTGCTGGCAGCTGGTGCAGGCTGGAATCCTCATCAGTTTGCCGTCAACCACCGGCCGGCCCTGCCCGCAACACTGGGGCGCTTGCGCCTGCTGGGCACGACCGGCGGGCCCAACGGATTGGTTGCTGCCCGGGAGACATCCGATCAGCACGTTGATCTTGCCTGGCAGGGATGGAGCCTGGGACGTGAGGACCGCAGAGCCGCCGTCAGGGTGGCGGCCGCACTCCCCGTCATGCTGGCTCCTCAGGCCCGCAGCGCGGGCGTGGTCGGAGATCGGGCCGGCTATCTCACGAAGGCTCTTCTGCAGATTCACCCCGACCTCGAGGTGGCCCGCTACGAGGTGCTGGCATCCCTGGATACCTTGCAGCCGGCCCATGATGACCTGTTCCCCCGGGCAGCGGTTTCCCCATGGGCCCTGGGTGGTCCTTACGACATCCTCCTCATGCAGCCGCTGCCTGCCCATGTGGTGGCCAGTGGTGCCGCCTGGTCCCGGCAGGCGCTGGATAGAGCCCGTACCTGCCTCGCCCCGGGGGGCCTTGTGGCCCTCAGGCTGGAGGCGGGACAGTTGTCTGTCCAGGCTCTCTACCGTTCCCTGCGCACGTTCAATGCGGTTTTCCCCGCGGCCACTCTCTGGTTTGATGGCCAGGGACTCGTGCTTCTGGGAGCACGAGATCATCTCGTGGTTGATCTGCCGGCATTCGAGAGGCGCTTTCGACGTGCTGCCGGGGCTCTCCACGAGGCGGGCATGAACCGCCCGGTGGACTTGCTGGCCCGCTACCTGATGTCGGCGCGCGGCATGGCAAAACTGGTAGGCGGCGTGAAGCCGGAGACCCGGTTCTGGCCCCGTCTGGCATTCGCCGATCCCGCGGCGGCGGCTGGCTCACACTGGCCGGACACCCTGCTCACCCAGCGGGCCAAAGCGGAGGATCTGCTCTCTTTCTTCCCTGGCTTGGAATCTGCTGCCCGGGAGAATCTCCTCGATAGCCTGGGCCGCGAAATGCAGGCCACGTTGTGGTGGTTGCGTATGCTCGCCGCGGCATCCGGGCCACGGGAAGATGGCAGGGAAACCCTGGCCCTGCACCGGAAGGCGCTGGAGTTCGGCGGCGCGGCGCTGGAATTGCGCCCCCGCGATGCGGCTCTGAAAAGGGCATTGGCTGCGGCCGTCTTTCGAGCCGCTGGAGAAACTCTTGCAGCGGGATTGCAGGACGATGCCATGGTGCTCCTCGAGCGGGCGGCCAAGCTGGATCCACAGCGGGTGGAATACCAGGTCGAGATGTATGGCCTCAGCCTGGCGCGTCGAGCGGGAGCGTCGGCCCAACGCCGGCTATCTGCTCTGGCGCTGCGCTTCCCCGCATCCTATCCCGTCCTTCTGGCCCAGGCGGATCGCCGACTCGACCAGAGCGACATCGATGCAGGCGAAGCCTTCCTGCGGCGAGCCGCCGACACGGGCTTCGACACGGCGGCTCTGCACCTGGGCCTGGCGCGCGTTGCCATAGCCCGTGGCCGGATGGACGCCGGCCGGAGCCACGTGGCCCATGGCGTGCGCATGGCGCCGGATAAGGCGCTGGCACTGGCGGATATCGGTGGCAGCCTTGTGGCCAGTCAATCAGCCCTGGCGCGCACCTACCTGAGCGCTGCTCTGGATCTTGGCAATCGCCGAGTGGAGGTGCTGGGGCCTCTGGGTCAGCTTGCCCGGGAGCAGGGGGATTATGGCCCGGCCATCGACCTGTTCACCGAGGCCGTAGCCGCAGCGCCGGAGCGCGCGCGCCTGCGGCTCGAGCTGGGCAGCACCCTGCTGGTGGCAGGGCGTTCCAGCGAGGCCCTGGAGCACCTGCGCCGGGCTGAGGAGCTGGCGCCGGGAGACGCCATCATTCGCTTGAACCTGGCGGTGGCCCTGGTCAAGGAGGGCCGGATGGATGAAGCACGGCGTCATCTGGATGCTATGGGAGAGCGGTTGGTGGATAATCCCGTCTATCAGAGTCTGCGTCGGCGACTGCAACCCGCCGCCCCAGGCGGGGGCACGCGCTGAATCCTGCCGGCGACCTGCTAGGGCGCCGGTGCCTGGGGCGAACCCTCTTCCCGCCTGAGTCGGTAGACCGAGACGGTCGCCTCGTAGCGCACAAACTGGGAGGGGTCGTCCCGCGCGACCTGCTGCAGGGCCGCCAGCACATCGGGGCGGCCATAAGCGTTCAGGGCCTGTACGGCGGCAACCCGGACAGCGGGCGCGGGGTCTTCCATGGCCACGGTCAGCAGGCGGGCCACGACGTGGTCTTCGTTGCCCAGAGGCGCCTGGTCCCGGCGAGACTTGCGGAAGATCTGGGTCTGCACCTGGAGAGCGTCGCGGCGAAAGCGGTCATCTCGCGAGTCCAGGAAATCAAGAAGGGTCGGCACCATCTCCGGATTGCCCAGGCGAAACTTGAGAATCTGAGAAAAGCCGGTCTCCACCAGGATCGGGTTGGTTTCCAGGATGAGCAACCTGTAGGCCGCCCAGATCTGGTGGATATCGGTCAGATTCTGGATGGCTGACAGGCGCCTCACGGCGTCGATGGTGGCCTGGGCACCCTCCTGTGGCAAGTCGATCTTGCCTGCTAACTTGCCGACCAGGCGGAAACGGTTCGGGGCTCGGGGATGGCCCAGGCTATCCAGCACAGGAGTCAGGAGGAGGATCGATTCCTGTTCGTCCATGAAGACGATGCGGTCACGAAAATTTTCGCGCTGTGTGTTGTCCGATCTGAAGGCAACGAACAGCTTGTCTCCTTCATAGGAACCTTTGAGGACTTCCTTGACCTGGCATTCCGCCAGGCGCAGGGTGCCATCCAGAGTGCGGACGTGGACCACCAGGTCGGCATAAGCCAGCCGTTCATACAAGGATCCGGGGGCGGCGGCCGGCATTCCAGCCAGCAGGAGGCCCAGGGACAGAGTCAGGCCCACCACCATGCGCCTGGAGCCGCCGGCGGGGCTGAGAATGGACTTGGTCAGGGCAGAATTCACCGCACGTTTCTCTTTCCTCCGCTTCCCGGATCATACCTCGGCTTCGGGTCGGAGGCCACGCGTGCGAAGGGCTGGGTGCGGGTCAGGATTCGCGGCTGAAGAGGCGAGCGAGCCAGCCGCGGAGTCCCCCAGCTCGCCCCGATTGCTGGGCAGGCTCTTTCATGCCGGCCCCGGCGTTCTGGCTGACCACGGGAACCGGCTCGGCGGGCTGGCTGGAGGAGTCCTGGCCCTCCAGAGCGAAGAGTTCATCTTCAGGAGCAAGGAGATCCGTGGGTGGAAGATCGAACACCTCGCCTTTCATGGCAACAGGCGGCTGGGTTTCCACCTCCCGTGCGGGTGATTCGTCGGCGGTTTCAGGCCGCGGAGGGGCGATCACCAGGACTTCGTCACATCGTGGACAACGAGTGCGGGCGCCTTGGGCAGGAAGCTTGTCCTGGCGCACGCGAAATTGCCGGCCGCAGCCGTGGCAGCTGATGTTCATAGGCGGGACTCCGGTCTCATGTCTCGGATACGCGTTGAATCATGCCGTTCAAGGCCTCATCCAGGGAGAGCTTGCCGTCCAGATAGGGGTTCCAGAACTCCTTGAGGCCGGGTACAAAGATGCGCAGGGCACGGTCATAGATTTTCAGTCGTTGGGCGACATGCTCGTGGGATGGATCAAGAATGCGGCGCACGGCTTCGCCTGCTGTCCAGTAGAGCACGGCGCGGGGGAAGAGAAGCGGATTGGGCAGGCGCAATGGAGCCTGTCTCTCCCGCAACTGGTAGAGAGCAGCACGGCTGTTGCCCTGATCCTCCCGATCCATTATACGTCCCGTGAGCATGATGATTGTTTCTACCACACCCATGGGCGTGAAGCGCGCTGTTTCGATCACGTTGAAATGTTTGGTGTGCAGCTTGCGCGTCTCATTCCCTGTATTGACGTAGAGATCCAGCATCTGGAAGTCCAGCTGGACGAGCGCAATGGGCGAAGCGTTGAGGCTGGTGAGCAGAAAGCTGGTCAACTTCTCCTGCTGAGGCGCGAACTGCCGCTTCAGGACCGGTTCGATGTCCTCTTTCCGTCGTACTTGCAGCTTTTGCCACTCCCCTCTCTCGAATGCCGGGAGAGCCATGAGGATGGCCTTGGCGATCTCTTCTCCGGTTGGTTTCAGGTTATAGGCGCGAAAAGAGAGGGGGAAAACGTTGGTGAGTTGCCCTCGCAAGGCTTCAGGCGTCGAGGTCGGGGCGATGTGGCTCTCCATGGAGTACCAGATGTCCCGCCCAGGTATGAGGAAGATCTGGTGGCGATAAATCTCGACGGCGGCGGCGTACTGGGTGGGTGGTTCGCTCCGTTTCATGGCCATGACGCGCAGGTTGGCATGCAGAGCCAGATATTTCTGCCAGTGGAACAGAAACCGGATGTCCTGAGGCCGGTTCCGGTTCAGGGCCTGGGCCGGCAAGAGGGATGGTGTCAAGAGCAGAGGCAGCGTGGCGCCTCCCGCCACGCCGAGAAAGCGCCGCCGGCTGACCCTGTGAGTTTGTTTTTTGTGAGCGTTGCAATCGTTCATGGGGTATCCGCGCAGCGTGCCAGGTTCAAGCGAAAATAAGCAGCCAGTGCCGTTTCGTAATGCAGGCTAAGACTCACCCGGCTGCGCTTGCCGAACTCGGGTGCCTCCACGGGAATGGTACATGATGTTTCAGTCACCGTGTCGGGAGTCGGCGCGGCAACCTGACGCAAGCGGTCGTCAAGGGCGATCTCCCAGATCCCCCGGTAGGCATCCAGTTCCGGGTGGACGGCTTGCAGGTGGTAGCGCACGCGGTCCTTCTCCATGCCGGCGCGGCGCAGGGCCGTGGTGATGGTGGCGCTGGCGAGGTGCGGGTGATTCTGGAACCGGGGGATGCTGAATTCGATATGGATGGGCAGGTGAGCCCGTCGGCCCCGCACTGCCTCGCCCTCGCTCAGGAGCGCCTGCACGAAGGATCCAATCTTCGCCGCCGGGAGACGGGACGGGTTGCCCATGGGACTGTCCCGGCCCATGGCCTCCAGAACGTCTGTCTCCTGGAGCCATCGCCCCGGCTCTTGGATGAGGGCGTGGCACAGGGCTGAGCCGGCCCGCTCATTCTGGCTCCTGGACCAGCACCAGGTCAGGAGAGTCCACAATCCCTCGGTGACTCGAGCCGGTCGATCGGCCGCACAGCGCCCCGAGGTGAAAAACCACCCCAGGTAGCTGCCGACATCCGCGACCTGTTGCAGGCGTGGCAAGGGAAGGGTTTCATCTGTTGCGACCGAACTCATGTCAGGCTGCCCCCCATGGGGGCAGGAAGAGTCTACCAAAGGGCCAGGACCCGGCACCCGGGCGGTTCAGGCGGGGTCGTCAGCCTGCGGCTGCAACGTGAGGGTCAGGACATAGGTGTACTGCTGGCCTCCCATCTCGATCTGGATGGGCACTCGCAGGTCCCCGTTGGCATCCTGCACCGGTTGGCCGGGATGGAGTCTGGGGCGCCTGTCGCCGGTTTCCGGCAGCGCTGTGACCAGGTCTTGCTGCGAGGGTGGAGAGGACTTCAACGGATCGCCATCACCGGGACTCACCTCAGGGGAGCAGTCCTGGTTCTGCTCCAGGTAATTTTCGAAGCTCAGTGACGCCTCTCTCGCACCGTTGTCGGACAGGGGAAGATCTCCCGGCAGGCTGCCATCCCCATCTTCTCCCGGCGCTCCCAGCCAGATGGCATCGTCGCCCTCTTCCTCCGGCGCGGTCCCGGGCGACGATTCCTGAGTTGCCGGCTGGTCGGCCTGGGTGAAGGGTGCTGAGGCGGGCTCCTCCTCGGAGACGTCGGAGCCCGGCGCCTCAGCGGCGGCTGCCCATGGATCACTGCTCGGCTGGTGGGGCTCAGGTACAGGCACTCCGGCCGACTCTCCCCCTGAGGCGGGTGTTCTGAAAAGGTCCGTTTCGTCGGCGCTACTGTCCGGCGGTGCCGGCTGGTTATTCTTCCCTGGGGCGAAGAACTGCTCGGAATCGGGATCCGGTTTCGTGCCTGGATCCGCACCCTCCGCCTCGAAGCTGTCCACTTCTTCCAGGAGTCCCTGAATTTCTTTGGCGTCCATCTGGTCCAGCTCGCTCTCCAGTTCGGCCGCCTCCCATTCATCCTCTCCTCGGGATGCCGCGGCGCCGGTGGAATCGGCGACCCCATCACTCATGGGGGTTGCCATGTCCGCTTCCCGTTTCGGGGTCATCTTGCCGGCAGTGTCTCCCTGCCCGTGGGGTACTGCCGGCGGCGGAGTGGAGGGCTTCTGTTCAGCACCTTCGTAACGTTCATTCAGAGAGCGGAGAACCAGCTTGCTGATGGCCTTGAGGGTGTCGTGAACACCGATGCCCGTGGTGGCAATGACCTCGTAAAAAGGTGCGTTGTAACGATTGAGGTCGGCGTTCATCTCTTCAACGGATTTGATATCGGGCAGGTCGCGCTTGTTGAACTGGAGGACCATGGGGATGTCGGACAAACTGAGGTCGTGGACCTTGAGGTTCTCCTCCAGGTTGCGGAAGGACTCGAGGTTGGCGTCGCTCACACGGGATTGGGAATCGGCGACAAACACGATGCCGTCAACACCCTTGAGAACCAGGCGCCGGGTCTCGTTGTAGAACACCTGACCGGGAACCGTGTAGAGTTGAACCCGGGTCTTCATGCCCCGGATATCACCCAGCTCCACGGGGAGGAAATCGAAGTAAAGGGTTCGATCCGTCTGGGTGGACAGGGAGAGCATCCGTCCCCTCTTATCCTCCGGCAGGCTCTCATAAATAAACTCAAGATTCGTCGTCTTGCCGCACAGACCGGGGCCGTAATAGACGATCTTGGCCGTCAACTCCTTCGTGGAGTAATTGAAGAGCACCATAGGGAGTTCCACCTTCCGATGGTGAATCTATGCCAAGGAATCCGCAGGTCAAGCATCAGCGGGCCGGCGCCGTTTTCCCGCCGCTTCACGACTTCTGAGCTGCAGCCGGATGGGCGTCCGGGTCAGGTCCAGGGCCATGCGCAGGCGACCGGCCAGGAAGCGCATATAGGTGGGGGGAAGGGGCGTCTGGCGGTTGACGAAGAGGGTGACCCGGGGCGGCCCGGTCCCGGTCTGGACGGCGTAGCGGATGCGAAAGGGGCGATTTTCCACCAGCGGCGTGCGGCGCTCCTTCAGGGCCGACTGCAGTGCCCGATTCCAGGCCGCGGTGGGACGAGTGGCCATGAATTCCCCTTCGCTGAGAAGGGCCTCCTGGAGGAGACGGCGCACCCGCAGACCGGTGAGGGCCGAGACGGTCAGGGGCCGGGAGTAAGGCAGGAAATTCAGGCGGTTGGCCACCTCTTCCAGGAGTGCGCGAGCCTGGTCTTCACCCCCGGAAACGAGATCCCACTTGTTGAGGACAGGAATCACCGCCCGACCCGCATCCATGGCCTCACCGGCCACGGCCAGGTCACCCACGGTCACTCCGGCGCGGGCGTCCATCACCAAGACCGCGACCTGGGCACGAGCCAGGGCATGGCGCGCCTGGGCGATGGCCAGGGACTCTGCGGCATCAGCAGCCGCTTCCCGGCGGCGCAATCCGGCGGTGTCCACCAGGCGAAAAGTCCGCTGGTGAGCACGCAGCAAAGTGTCGATGCTGTCGCGGGTGGTGCCTGGCTGGTCCGAAACAATGACGCGTTCTTGGTTGACCAGCCGGTTGAGCAAGGATGACTTGCCGACATTGGGGCGGCCAATGAGCGCCAGGGATAACTCAGGGGCTTCTTCCCTGGGAGCGGTGAGCGACGCCGGCAGCCGTTTGGCAATCTGCTTCTTGAGCTCATGGAGGCCCAGGCCATGCGCCGCGGAAAGGCTCAGGACCGGCTCGAGTCCGAGTTCATGAAACTCACTGGCATGGGTTTCCAGACGCTCGGTATCCAGCTTGTTGACGGCGATCACCACAGGTAGACCCCGCCGGCGGATCAGGCGAGCCAGGTCGCGATCCGTGCCGGAGCAGCCGGCGCGACCGTCCACAACCAGGACCACGACATCTGCTTCCATCAGCGCTTCATGGGACTGGTCTCGAATCAGGGCGGACATGGCATCACCCGCACCGTTGATCACGCCGCCGGTGTCCACAAGCAGGACCCTGCGTTCCTCGATGACAGCCGGTCGGCTCAGCCGGTCCCTGGTCATTCCGGGCTGGGGGTGCACCAGGGCGCGGCGGCCGCCCCGGAGACGGTTGAACAGGGTTGATTTCCCCACGTTGGGAGCGCCCAGGAGCACAACGACGGGATCAGTCATGGACATCTCCCGGGTATGGCCCGGGGGCACTCCGGAGCGCTTGACATCCGCCGGGGATGTCCCTTAAACTTCGGTCTAAATTGTTGTCCATATGGCGCTTAGCTTGTTTGTTGGGGAGGGGTATGAATTGATAAAGGCGGATATTATCGACAAGGTGGCGCGCAACGCGGACATCACCAAGGTCAAGGCCGTGGTGGCGGTTGAAGCGGTCCTGGATGCCATGAAAGCCTCGATGCAGAGGGGGGAGAGAATCGAATTGCGTGGCTTCGGCGTTTTTCAGGTCAAGCCGCGCAAGAAGGGCATCGGCCGCAACCCGCGCACCGGCCGGGAAGTCCTGATTCCACCCGGCAAGACGATCCGCTTCAAGCCCGGTAAGAATCTGCGCAACCTCTAGCCCACCCCATCGCCGCGTGGGTGCTGAACCATACCCGCCCGCTGCCGGGGGTCCCACGGGGGTGGACATTCAGTACTTGCGGCGTAGGATGTACTTGGGGTCGATCTCCCGGGACACCAGATGATAGATGCGGTCCAGCGGCTTCCAGGCGTTGCCTTTGGATGATGGAGCGTAGCCACGGTCGGTATAAAACCGCAGTCGTGCGCCTGTTTCATCATCCTCCAGGAGGACGAGGCTGCCGGAAGCCCACCAGCCATAATTGACGGCCCTGGGCCCGAAGCCATCTGTTCCGGACAGGCCGACGGAGATGGTGCCATCAGGCATGATGGCAAATGTCTGTTTCCATTGGTTCCATTTGTCGATGGGGATGGTTCCATACCAGTCCGAGACATGGTTCTGGGTGCCCTGGTCGGGTAGATAGACCAGGGTTTTGACGAGCATGTCGTTCTTGTGCCAGCGGATGAGAAGGTAGCGCTGGACCCGATAGGTCGCCGACGACTGCTTCAGGACGATGGTCTCCTCCTGGAGCCAGGTACCCAGAAACGGCACCACGGCCGCGTCGGGCTCCGTCGCCTCTTCTTCACCGGCAGGAGCAGATTGTGGTCGATTGCGAGGTTCCTCGGAGGCATCCACGGCCAGGCTGGCCAGAAGTATGGGGATGCAAATGAACATTGTCCGGCAGAATTGCCGCCGGCAGGCCCAGCGAAGCGCGGTGATCTTTGTCATGAAGGGATCCTAGGGAGCCTCTGCGCCGTCTGTCAAGGAGCAGGGCGCCCGTGAGGTGTGTACCTCCGGGGCCGGAGACTTCACCACCACGGTGATGGCGCCATGCAGGTCGGTTCGACAGATGGGGATCTGGCGCGCCTGCAGGCGCCCCAGAACTGCCGGATGGGGGTGGTCCCAGGGATTGGGCGAGCCCACCGAGATCACGGCCAGGCGCGGGTGGACCCAGTCCAGGAAGCGCGCGGCGGAGGATGTGCTGCTGCCATGATGGGGCACCTTGAGAACGGTTGTCGGCGGCAGCGGCACGCCGGCCAGAAGCCGATCTTCGCCGGCCTTCTCGATATCTCCAGTGAGAAGCAGCCCGCCCTCCCGTACAGCGATATGAAGGACCAGGGACTGGCGGTTGATATCAGTCCCCCGGGCCGACCATGCCGATAACAGGCAGGTGATGTGAGCGCCGGCACGCACAATTTCATCACCGGCATGAAAGACCCGCACGGCCACTCCATTGGCCACGGCGATGTCGGCAAGACGGCCCAGCAAGCGATCATTGCCGTCCAGGTGTGGCAGCCACAATTCATCCACGGGCATCTCTTCAAGGACTGCGCTCAGCCCTCCCCCGTGATCCTCATGAGGATGGGTCAGTACCACCATGGCCAGCCGCCTGATGCCGGCGTCCATCAGCGCCGGGAGGGTCACGAGACGCCCGAAATCGGCTGAGCTCCCCGGTCGTCCTCCACCGTCCACCAGCATGGCGTCACCGGCGGGAAGCCGTATCAGGAGAGCATCGCCCTGTCCCACGTCCAGGACGCGCATGACCAGAGGGCCCGCGGGGAGCGGTGCTGGCGGAAAGAGACCTGCGATGATGGCCGCCTGGGTGAGGAACACCAGGGCCAGGCGCAGCCGAGTTTGAGCAGGTGGCAGGAAGAGAGCCAGCAGGGCAGCCAGCGTCAGGATAGTCCGGCCCCGGGGCACGGGCCAGGCGCCACCGGGCAGAGCCGCGGCCGCCGTGGCCAGATGATGGAGGAGAGTCGCCGCCCACTCCAGGAGGTAAACCGTGGGGATGGCCAGCACCGGGGCTCCGGCAGCGAGCAGCAGAGAGGCGAGGGCCAGAATCACGAGAAGGCTCGCCAGTGGCACAGCCAGCAGGTTCACCAGGACGGCTCCCGGCACCGCCAGCCCGAAGTGCCAGGCTGTCAGGGGCAAGGCAGCAGCGGTCGCCACCGCCGAGAGACGTGCCGCCCCACGCAGCAGGAGCAACCGGCCGGAAGGGAATGCCGGGGCTGCTGCCTGATGCAGAATGGCTGCCGTGACCACGAAGGAGAGCTGAAAGCCGGCGTCCCGGGCCCAGCCCGGAGAGCAGGCCAGAAGAACGAGGCCAACCCCGCCGAGAGTATTCAGAGGCGAACTACGGCGTCCCCACAGGTGACCCGCCAACGGAACCACCCCCATTGCGACGGCGCGCAGGATCGAGGGCCGGGCAGGAAGCAGGAGGGCGTAAAGAGAGAGCCCGGCGAGCACGCTCCATGTGACCCGGCGGCGACCGCCACCGGACCAGCGCAGGAGCAGGATGAGCCCGGTCGTCAGAGCCGTGAGGTGCAGCCCCGAGATGGCGAGGATATGGGACATCCCTCCCTGGCGCAGGAGATGAGTCAAGCGCGGATCGATCTCGCCCCGGACGCCAAGGCTCAGGGCCATGGCCAGGGCGGTGGTGCGCGGACTAGCGTTGCCCCGGGTCAGGGCCTGGCGCAGCCTCTTGCCGGCGAAGGCCCGGGTGTCACCGACGAGGCGGCGGAGTCCGCCTTTCCCCGGCCAGACCTGCTCGATGAGAAGTGAGCTCTTGAGCCGGCCTGACAAGCCCCGGTCTGGTGAGATGGCAGGAGCCGTACCGTTGGCATAGTTGTGGGGACGGGAGAGGATCAGCCAGGCGCGCAACCGGTCTCCCTCGCGCAGCTCTGGTGGTGTTCCCGATCCATAAAGGCGCACCCGGTCACCGGCGGGGCGATGGATGTTGCCGCGTTCCACCGCCCGCAGGCGCAGAACGGCCATCCAGCCCCGCAGGCGTTGCTGGGGCCGGGCCAGAACCAGGGCATGGGCCAGCACAGGCGTGTTCAAGAGCAGACGCTGTTCACCAGGCGGCGCGGTGCTGAGGAAATCTGTACCCCTCCCCTGGCCAGCCATCACTCCGGCGGCAAACAGGATGGGGAGGATGGCCAGGTAGCGGCGGCGACTGAGAAGGGCCAGGCCGGCGCCGGCCAGGCCCACAGCAGCGGCCTGGACGGGCAGTCGGACCAGAAGTCCGGGTAAAGCACAGAGGAGGCCCCAGAGGAGGAGGTTTTGGCGGATGCTCCGTAGATGCTTCCGGTGGACCCGGGATGAGGTGGCTTCAGTCGCTGAGCAAGGACAGGCGTGGGAGTTTGAAGTGCCGGCGGAGAGCCGTGTCCAGCGCATGGCGGAGGGTGCGCTGACAAACCTCCTCGCTCATGCGCTGGCGGTAAGGAGCCAGGCGCTCCTGGCAGCGGGTGTACAGTGCGTCTTTCTCTGTGGCGGAGAGGCAGGCCTCCAGGCGGTCTATGAGCTCTCTCTCGTGCGCGGCCAGCCTCTCTTCCAGGACCGTGGGGTCGGTCCCGCCGGCTTGGAGGTCATGAGCAGCAGCCTGCATGGCCGTGATGGCCAGGCCGGCCGGCGCGCGCGCCGGCTCCGGCCAGTCGGCGGCGGCACGACTGAGACGGTCCGCCTTCTGGATAAGCCGTTGCCAGAGGGGTGGCCGCGTCTCGCCGCCGCCTCCTTGAGAACTGCTGCCGGCCATGGCCTCGAGATAGCGGCTGAATTCGGCCTCGACCTCGTGGCGGCAGTAAGACAGTGAAAACACAGGCTTGCGCCGGCCACGCGCAGCGGCGGTTTCCAGGACTTCCCGGATGGCGCGGGAGACCACCGGCAGCGGAATGTGACGCTCCAGCCAGGAGGCCGCCAGGTGCCAGTCGGCCGGTGAGAGCACCAGGGGTGCGCCCCGCATGCGTGAGAACTGTTCCTCGATGGCGGCGAAGTAGGTTTCATGCTGGCCGCCCCCTTCCACCTCCCTGGAGGTCATGCCTCCAGATCCTCGGCGAAGCGATCCAGGCAGCTGCGGATGAGATGAAAACACTGCCGGAATGCTTCTCTCTCCATGCCCACCGGATCGAAAATGTCGTCGCCCCGGGCCAATCCCAGACCTTTGGGAACGTACTCGCTGAGAAGATGAATCTTCTTCACGTGTCCCGGGTACAGGGTGGCCAGGTAACGCCGGTGGCGCTTCTCCATGACCAGGATGATGTCTGCTTCTTCCACACTCTCGCGGGTCACGCCACGGGTGCTGTGCGCGCTGAGGTCGAGGCCGGCTTCACTGGCCACCACCGACACAGCCTCAGAAGCAGCCAGATCATCATGGATACCCAGGGTCCCGGCAGATGAGACCTTGTAGGAGGAGTTCTGCAGACCGAGGCGATGGCGCAAATAGATGTCGGCCATGGGTGAGCGACAGATGTTGCCGGAGCAGACGATGAGGATATTCATGCTGTGATGATAGACAACAGGCTCAAGCTCAGCAACGCGCCGCCTCAGGACGGTTCCGGTTCCAGAGCAGGCGCAGTCCCGCCAGGGTCAGGTCCGGTTCGATGGTGCTCAGAACGGAACATGAGTCGGCCAGGGCAGCCGCATGGCCGCCGGTAGCGACCACCGTCACTCCTGCGCCTGCGGGGGGCGCCAGTTCCATGCCGATGCGCTCCACCAGGCCCTCCACCAGGGCCGCATACCCATGGAGCAGGCCCGATTGTATGGATGCCACCGTGTTGCGGCCGATGACATGGCGCGGGCGAGTCAGTTCAACCCGCGGCAGTTTGGCGGCGCGCTGGAAGAGCGCTTCCGCGCCGATGCCGATTCCTGGAGCGATGACACCTCCCAGGTACTCACCGCGGGCGCTGATGGCATCGAAGGTTGTGGCCGTGCCGAAATCGACCACGATGGTCGGCCCGCCATGGCGGGCATAGGCTGCCACGGCGGTGACAATGCGGTCGGCGCCAACTTCCTGGGGATTGTCGGTGAGGATGGGCAAACCGGTCTTGATGCCCGGTTCGATGAAGAGGGGTGTCACGGCGAAGATCTTGCCTGCCATTTCGTCGATGGAGGCGCGCACCTGGGGCACCACACAGCAGGCTGCCAGGCCATGGACACGGTCCGTCGTGATGCCGTCCCCTGCCAGGAAGCCGCGCAGGATCAGCCCGTATTCATCACTGCTCCGTTCATGGCGCGTGCCCAGCCGCCACGGGCCCATGAGACGATCGTCCTGGTAAACCCCGGCGGTGATGGTTGTATTGCCGATGTCAAGAACCAGGAGCACGTCGTTTGCCTCCTCGAACTCGCCGGATTTCGCCGAAAGCAACCCGTTCCAAGCCGCCGTCTGCGCATTGGATGAGGAGAGCGCCATCATCATCAATGCCTCTGGTTGTGCCGTGCAAGCTCTTCCCTGGACCGCCGACAACTTCCACCGGTGTCCCCTGGTGAGAGGGGGAGAGCTTGCGCCACGTGTCGAGGATATCCACCAGGTTGCCCGTTCTCATGAGGGCGTATCCGCGCTCCAGTTCCTCCAGGATGGCTTGAATGATGTTGGCCCGCGAGTAGCGTCGGCCGGCGGACATGGCCAGGGATGTCGCGGTCTCCGTCAACTCGGAGGGCAGATCCGCGGGCATGTTGTTCACATTGATCCCGATGCCGATGATCACTTCCCGCGGGTGGCCCCGGCCGCTGCGGATGTCGGTGAGAATTCCGGCGATCTTCCTGCCTCGCAGTGTCAGGTCGTTGGGCCAGTGGATGAAGACAGGCAGGCCGGACACCCGGCGCAGGGCACGTGCCGTGGCCACCGCCGGTAGAAAGGTATACAGGAAGAGCGGGGTGCCGCTGGTGTCGGGTCGCAGGAGCAGTGACATGTAAATACCCACTCCGGCCGGGGATATCCACCTTCGGTTGAGACGGCCGCGTCCCGCCGTCTGTTCATTGGCCAGGACCACGGTGCCCTCAGGTTCACCACGGCTGGCAGCCTGACGCAGAGTGTTATTGGTGGAATCGACACTTTCATAATAGAGGATGCGCCGGCCAAAAATCTTCGGCGTGTAATCGGTGCGCACTGCTTCGGGTGTGATGGGATCAGGGAGACGAGCGCCCAGGTTGAAGTGTGGTCCCTCAGGCGTCATGGCGGATCTCCGTGGGAGTCAGATCCATGGAGAGATCCACCACCGGCGCTGAATGAGTCACGAAGCCGACGGAAATGCGATCCACACCCGTGGCAGCATACAGGGGCAGGGTTTCCATGGTGATTCCCCCGGATGCCTCGAGGAGTACCCGTCGGCGGGTAGCCATCACTGCCTGGGCGACCTGCTCAGGAGAGAAATTATCCAGCAGCACGATCTGGGCGCCGGCGGTGATGACAGCCTCCAATTGGCCCGGCTCATCGATCTCGACCTCGATGAGCAGGTGCGAAGGCGCCAGGCGCCGGGCACGGGCAACGGCCTGCTCCGCCGAGCCGCACAGGGCGATGTGATTGTCCTTGATGAGGATGCCATTGGCCAGGGACGTGCGATGGGGGGCGAAACCTCCGGCTTCGGCAGCCCGTCGTTGCAGGTGGCGCAGCCCTGGGAGTGTTTTGCGGGTGGCCAGGAGCTGGACCTTGCTCCCTGCCACGGCCTGGACGGCCTGACGGGCCAGAGTGGCAATGCCGCACAGATGCTGGAGAAAATTCAAGGCTGTGCGCTCGGCGGACAGGATCCCGGCGCCGGAGCCCTGGACAGTCAGGATCACCGCCCCCGCCGGAAGCCGGTCTCCCTCCCCTGCCGCTGCACGGATGTCAAGCCCGGCATCGGCAGCCCGAAAGACTTCCACGGCGATATCCACGCCACTGATGACCACCGGCTCACGGCTACGGATGCAGGCGGAGCCCGGGTGGTCCGGCTTCAACAGGGCCATGGTGGTGACATCATGCCCCGCCTCATCCTCCAGGAGGGCATGACGAGCCAGCTCTGCAAGGGACTCTTGAAGTGAGGTTGCAAGCGGCACGGTGTTCATGACCCGCGATTCAGTCCGGTGAAGGAGCGCCGCTGCCCCGGCCGGTCCCCTGATTCGGCTCGGCTTCCAGCTCCCGCAATCGTTGCCGGACCACCCTTTCGACCGTCTCACGCAACGCTTCATCCAGCGCGTTGCCCGCAGGTTCCTTCTGATTTTCCAGCAGGCGCAGGACACCGGCCACCACCGGCTCCACAAGGCGTTGCGTCAGCGGCTCAATCAGGCGACGCACCAGTTCATCCGTACCCGATCCGTCGCGCTGGGTGGCAGCGGCGCGAGAGGGCGCAGGTTGAGGCATGGAGGGGAATAAGCCGGGCAGCTGGCCGGGGAGGAGATCCGCGGCGCTGATATCCAGGGGTTCGCCTTCGGGAGGAGTCGGTTCGGAGCCTTCCGGCTTGGCAGATGGCGCCGGAATCTTCTCCATGAGCTGTCGGATCTCCTCCGCGCGAAATGGTTTGGTGATGACATCATCGGCGCCCGCGGCCCGGGCTCTCTCCTCATCGAATGGCTCGAAGATGCCGCTGAGAAGGAAGACCGGGGGCCGCTCTCCCCGTTTCCCAAGAGTGATCTGGCGGCACAGATCGTATCCGGGACGCCCGGGCAGGACCACGTCACAGAGAACCAGGTCGGGCTTCTCCCTGGCCAGAATCGATTCGGCACTGTCGACGTCGCCACAGGCGATGACCTGGATGCCGGGAATCTCCGCCAGCGCCTCACGCACCGCTTGCTGGATACTGAGGCTGTCATCGACAACCAGAACCCGGCGCACCGGCACGGCCGGCGCGTCAGTCCCGCTGGACATGCGTTTCCTCCAGGTTCCGGGGTGGCACATGATCGCGGACGAACTGAACGATGCTGGGCAGTGTAGCGCCGGGGGTGAAGATCTCCAGCACACCGGCCTCCTTCAACCTGGGGATATCATCATCAGGGATGATGCCGCCTCCCAGAACTTTGATATCCCCCGCGTGCTGGTCACGAAGAAGCTCCAGGACCTTGGGAAAGAGGGTCATGTGAGCGCCGGAGAGGATGGAGAGGCAGAGCGCGTCCACATCCTCCTGGATGGCGGTCTGGACCACCATCTCGGGTGTCTGGTGCAGGCCCGTGTAGATGACCTCGAACCCGCCGTCTCGCAGCGCCCTGGCGATCACCTTGGCGCCGCGATCGTGGCCGTCAAGGCCGACCTTCCCCACCAGCAGTCTGACTTTTCGTTCTGAGTTCATCTTCATCTCCTGCCGGTGCGACCCCGAGGGGTTCAGAACACGGATGTTTCCTGATACGAGCCGAAGACCTCTTTCAGGGCGTCGGATATCTCTCCCACGGTTCCGTAGGCGCGCACAGCTTCCAGGATATGAGGCATGGTGTTGTCCTCTCCCCGGGCGGCTGTCTGGAGGTTGACGAGAGTCCGATCCAGAGCGACTTGATCCCGCTTGTGCCGGATCTCGTTGAGCCGCCGCAACTGCTCTTCTTCGACCTCGGGGCCGATGGTGAGAACCTCGGGCCTGGAGTCGTCGCCAGCGGTGTGGCTATTGACGCCGATCATGACCTTCTCATGGGAATCAAGTTGTTGCTGGTAATGGAAGGAAGCTTCCGCAATCTCTTTCTGCGGATAGTTGGCTTCGATGGCGTTGATGATTCCGCCCATCTCGTCGATCTGACGGATGTAGGCCATGGCCTCTCCCTCGATCCGGCTGGTGAGGCTCTCCACGAAGTAGCTGCCGCCCAGAGGATCGACGGTATTGGTGACGCCCGATTCCTCGGCGATGATCTGCTGGGTGCGCAACGCCACGCGCACCGCATGTTCGGTGGGCAAGCAGAGAGTTTCGTCCATGGAGTTGGTGTGGAGGGATTGGGTGCCGCCCAGGACCGCGGCCAGGGCCTGCATGGTGACCCGCGCCACATTGTTCACCGGCTGCTGGGCGGTCAGGGAGCAGCCCGCGGTCTGCACATGCATGCGCAACTTCCAGGCGCGGGGATCCTTGGCCGCAAACCGCTCCCGCATGATACGGGCCCAGATGCGGCGGGCAGCGCGCAGCTTGGCAATCTCCTCGAAGAAATCGTTGTGGGCGTTGAAAAAGAAGGAAAGGCGGGGAGCAAATACTTCCATGTCCAGGCCTGCATCGATGCCGGCCTGGACATAGCCGATGCCGTCTGCGAGTGTGAACGCCAGCTCCTGAACCGCAGTGGAGCCTGCTTCACGGATGTGATACCCGGAGATGCTGATGGTGTTCCACTGGGGCACCTGGTCGCAGCAGAACCCCAGGAGATCCGTGATCAGCCGCAGATGGGGCCGCGGGGGGTAGATCCATTCCTTCTGCGCGATGTATTCCTTGAAGATGTCGTTCTGCAAGGTTCCACGCAGGCTGTTCCGGGAGGCGCCCTGCTTCTCGGCCACGGCCAGGTACATGGCAAAGATGACCGAGGCCGGCGCGTTGATGGTCATGGAGGTGGAAACCTGGTCCAGAGGGATGTCGGCGAAGAGGGTCTCCATGTCGGCGAGCGTGTCGATGGCGACACCTTCCTTGCCCACCTCGCCCAGGGCCAGGGGATGGTTCGAATCCACACCCATGAGAGTGGGAAGATCGAAGGCCACTGACAGCCCGGTGGTGCCATGCTCCAGGAGGTACTTGTAGCGGTTGTTGGTGTCGGTGGCGGTTCCGAAGCCGGCAAACTGACGCATGGTCCAGACCCGTCCCCGATACATGTTCTCGTGGATGCCACGGGTGAAGGGATACTGGCCCGGTTGTCCCAGGTCCCGGTCCGGGGTGAAATCAGGCGGGTCGCCAGGGCCGTAGAGGGGCTCCACGGGCATGTCCGAGATGGTGGTGAAGCGGACGTCACGCTCGCCCTTGCGGCGTGTCTCCGGTTTATGCTTCTCGACAGTCTTGGACATATCCGAGCTTCTCCGTTCAGCCGGCCAGTACAGCCCGCGAGATGACGATGCGCTGGACTTCCGAGGTGCCTTCGTAAAGACTGGTTACCCGCGCATCCCGATAGAAGCGTTCCACGGGGTAGTCCCGGGAATAGCCGTAGCCGCCGTGGATCTGGACGGCCTTGTAGGCGACCCGGTTGCACATCTCAGAGGCGTAGAGCTTGGCCATGGCGGCTTCGGGCCCGACCCCGTCGTGGTCCTCATCTCGCCGGGACGCAGCCCTCAGGGTCAGGAGTCGCGCGGCGTCGATTTCAGTCGCGCAGTCTGCAATTTGAAAGGCGATGGCCTGGTGCTGGGCAATGGGCTTGCCGAAGGCAGTGCGCTCACGGGCGTATTTCACCGCCTCCTCATAGGCCCCCGTGGCAATGCCCACGGACTGGGCCGCGATGCCGATGCGGCCGCCGTCCAGGGCATTGAGGGGAATGCGCATGCCGTCGCCTTCTTTGCCCAGGAGGTTGGCAACGGGCACCTGGCAATCATCCAGGACCACAGAGGAAGTGCACGATGCGCGCAGTCCCATTTTTTCTTCTTTTATAGAAAAGCTGAAGCCGGGCATGTCCGGGGTGACGATGAAGGCCGAGATACCGCCACGGGCGGCCTGGGGATCCGTCACTGCTATGACGATGAAAACCTTGCCCACGTGGGCATTGGTCACCCAGACCTTGGTGCCATTGAGAACATAATGGTCCCCCTGGCGTACGGCGCGTGTTTTCTGGTTGGTGGCGTCGGAGCCTGCCTGGGGTTCGGTCAGGCAGAATCCGCCGATAATCTTGCCGCTGGCCAGGGGACGCAGGTAACGTTCTTTCTGCTCCTTGTTGCCGAACCGCCAGATAGGATAGGCGCAGACGGAGTTGCTCACTGAGAGAGTGACCGCGCTGGAGGGGCAGACCCGTGCTATCTCCATGAGGGCGACAGCGTACGAGACCGTATCGAGGCCGGAGCCGCCCCACTCCTCTGGCACGATCATGCCGAGAAGTCCCAGTTCGCCGGCGTGGGCTATTTCGGCATGGGGAAAGCTGCCTTCCCGATCCCGTTTCATGACTTCAGGCGCCAGGACCTGGTCGGCAAAATCGGCCACCATCTGGCGGAGCATCTCCTGCTCATCGTTGAGACGGAAGTCCATGTCCCTACGCTCCCTTGAGCAGCCCTGCGGCGATCACCACGCGTTGGATCTCCGACGTGCCTTCGTAAATCTCGGTGATCTTGGCATCCCGGTAGAGCCGCTCCACCGGGTATTCGTTGATATATCCATAACCACCGTAGATCTGCACCGCTTCACGGGTGGCGGCCACACAGGCCTCCGCCGCCATGAGCTTGGCCATGGCCGATTCCTGGCTGAAGCGGCGGCCGCTGTCTTTGGCGGCGGCCGCGTGGTAGGTCAGCATGCGGGAGGCTTCCACAGCCACGGCCATGTCGGCCAGCTTGAACTGAATCGCCTGCAGATCGGCGATGGGCTTCCCGAACGCCTTCCGCTCCCGGGCATAGGACAGGGCATGATCCAGGGCCGACTGGGCAATGCCCACGGCCTGGGCAGCGATACCGATACGGCCGCCGTCCAGGGTGGACATTGCGACCTTGAACCCCTCACCCACGGCGCCCAGGCGGTGTTCTTCACTCAGGCGGACATTGTCAAAGACGATCTCGACCGAACCTGAGGCCGTGATGCCCATTTTGGTCTCATGTTTGCCGATGCCATAGCCGGGCGTATCCTTATCCACCAGGAAGGCGGTGAGTCCCCTGTGGCCCTTGCTGCGGTCGGTGTTGGCAAAGACGATGGCGCTGTCGGCCGCAATACCGTTGGTGACGAAAATCTTGCTCCCCTTGAGCACCCAGGTATCCCCATCCCGCACCGCCATGGTGCGGAGGGACGCGGCGTCGGATCCCGCGTGGGGTTCGGTGAGGCAGTAGCAGCCGATCTTTTCACCCAAGGCAAACGGCTTCAGCCAGCGTTCTTTCTGGGTGTCTGTGCCGTAGCGTTGCACCGGATCGCAATACAGGGAGTTGTTGACCGAGATGATCACGCCGGTGGTGGCGCAAGCACGGGACAGCTCTTCAATCGCGATGACATAGGAGATGCTGTCCAGTCCCGTACCGCCCCACTCTTCGGGAACCATCATGCCGGTGAGATTCAGAGCCGCACACTTGCGAAACGTATCGCGCGGGAACTCGCGAGTGCGGTCAATTTCCGCAGCCAAGGGAGCGATCTCGGTGCGCGCGAACTCCCGCACCATGTCGCGGATAAGGCGTTGTTCCTCGGTGAGTCGAAAATCCATGAGGCGCCCTTTCTCGTTGAACAGGGCAACATGATGCCGGAACATCGTGACGCCAGAGTCGTTGTGAGGCGAAGGGAAATCAACCCGGCTCCGCGATGCCCCCGTCATGGACCGAGGCATCATCCCTTCGGAGACGGTAAAGTGTATCAACGGAAGTCCATGCCCGTCAAGGACATGGGACGCCTGTGGAGGCTACTCTTCGATCAACCCCAGGCGACCGTCCGGCCGACGGTAGATGACGCTGAGTTGCTCGGATTCCGAATTCCGGAAGACAAGGAAATCCTGCTGAGATTCTTCCACATCGTCCGCCGCGGTCTCGGCGGACATGGAGCGAAGCGGCCTCTTCTCCCGCAGTATCCGGGGCAAGGACCGTTTTCCCCCGTGGCCATTCCCCCGAGAGGCTGTGGCTTCGGCCGTGGTGCGGATCTGGCGCGTCTCCCGGCGGCGGCGATCGTTGCGCCGGCGTTTATCCCTGCGCAATTGTTTTTCCAGTTTGTCCAGGACCAGGCCGATCGCCGCGTAGAGGTCATCGGTGATGGCAGTGCCCGTGAAGAGGCGGCGAGCGGAGTTGATCATCATCTCGGCCTGGTGGCGATGCTTCTCCACCGAGAGGACCATGTGAACTTCGCTGTCGGCATCCAGGTAGCGTTGCAGGCGGGATAATTTTTCTTCGGCGAACTGACGCAGGGCCGGTGTCAGCCGCGTCTGGCGGCATGTGAATCGGATTGTCATGAGGCCTCCACAGATGCGTTCACTCAACAACCAAAGACCGAGCGGCGGCGCAGGGTCGAAGCGGGGATCCTGAGCTCCTCGCGGTACTTGGCCACCGTGCGTCGGGCTATGGGGATTTGCTCCTGCTGCATGAGAATCTTGGCGATGGCTGAATCGGAGAGAGGGTGCCGGCTGTCTTCTCCGTCCACAATATGGCGAATGGACTCCTTGACGGTCAGGGAGGAAATATCTTCACCGCTCATGTTGGTGAGACCGGAATGGAAGAAAAACCTCATCTCGAAGATGCCGTTGGGTGTGTGCATATACTTATTGTTGACAACACGACTGACCGTGGATTCATGGACACCCACATCCTCCGCCACGTCCCGCAGGACGAGAGGGCGAATGGCGTTGATGCCATGATCCAGGAAAGGGCGCTGCTGGCGGACGATGCTGCAGGCCACCTTGTAGATTGTGCGCTGGCGCTCTTCAATGCTCTTGATGAGCCGCACGGCTGCATTGAGTTTCTGGCGCACGAATTCGCGGTCATCCTTGGAGGCGCCGGCACCGCCCTTGAGGATGGTGCGGCAGTAGCGGCTCACCCGCAAGCGCGGAAACCCGTCGTCGTTGAGAATGACCTGGTACTCATCTCCCAGCTTGACCACCATGACGTCAGGGGTCACCGTCTGGGTGGTGCTGGGAGAAAATCGATCGCCTGGGTGGGGATCCAGGCGCCGCAGGATTTCCATCTGTTCACGCAACTGGGCAGGTGACAGGTCCAGACGATGGGCCAGATCTTCATATCGGCGCGCCTGCAGCAGGTCAAGGTGCTCCCTGACCATGGCGGCGGCGGGCGTATCCTCAAGATCCAGCCGGCGGAGCTGGATCAGGAGGCATTCACGGAGGTCCCGGGCGCCCACGCCTGTAGGATCGAACGCCTGGACAACTCCGAGCACGCGCTGGATATCCGCGGGATCATGATCCGTCATGGCCACAAGCTCATCCATGCTGGCCTGCAGATAGCCGTGGGGATCCAGATTGCCGATGATGGTTCTGCCTATTTCATCATCCACTGCCCCGGTGGTGGCCAGGGTCAACTGTTCCAGAAGGTGAGCACTCAGGTCAGGAGGGCGAGTCAGGTTGGTCTCCCACGACCGATCCTCTCCCCGGACCTCGTAGCTGCCTCGGGGCGTGGTGGCCCCGCCGTCGTAGTAGTTCTGGAGCATGTACTCCAGATCGATTTCAGAGAGGGAATCGCGTTCGCCGTTATCGCTCTCGCTGGGGCTGGGTTGTTCCGCGGCTCCATCGGCCGGCGGGGTCGGCGGCTGTTCCTCCGCCTCGTTGCCATCCTGCTCCAGAGATTCTTCCAGAGCAGGGTTCTCCTGGAGTTCCGTGGCGATCTCTTCGCGCAACTCAAGGGTGGACATCTGCAGCAACTTGATGGCCTGCTGCAGGGCAGGCGTCATGACCAGCCGCTGAGAGAGCTTCAGTGAGAGTTTTTGTTCTAGTGCCACGTACTGGAACCCAGCTTCAGGAGCACTTCAACGAAGAGTGAAATTCTCGCCCAGATAGATTCGGCGAACATGGATGTTTGCGGTCAACTCCTGCGGGCTGCCGCTTTCAAGAATAGCGCCCTCATTAATTATATACGCGCGATCGGTGATCTGCAACGTTTCCCTGACGTTGTGATCGGTGATCAACACGCCGATGTCGCGCTCTCTCAGGTGCCCGATGATGGCCTGAATATCGGACCGGCTCTTGGGGTCGATGCCGGCGAACGGCTCATCCAGAAGGATGAACGATGGGTCCACCGTCAGGGCCCGGGCAATTTCCAGGCGGCGGCGCTCACCGCCGGAGAGAGTGTCGGCCCGGCTCGTGGCCAGGTGGGCGATCTGGAACTCATCCAGGAGAGTCTCGGTGCGCTGGGCGACATCGGCGGATCCCAGCCCCCGCATCTGCAGGACGGCCCTCAGGTTGTCGGCGACGCTCATCTTGCGAAAGACCGAGGACTCCTGGGGCAGATAGCCAATGCCCAGACGGGCACGTCGGTACATGGGAAGATCGCTGATGTCATTTCCGTCCAGAAGGACTTGGCCGCGATCAGGCCTCACCAACCCCAGCACCATATGAAAAAGGGTGGTCTTGCCGGCGCCGTTGGGCCCCAGAAGTCCCACGACCTCGCCGCGATCCATGTGCAGAGAGATGCCGTTGACCACCTGTCGCCTGCGGTAGGTCTTCATGAGGCCTGCCGTGGAAAGCTTCCCCTTCACCGGAGGGTCCCGACGCTCGCACGACGTGAGCGTACGATGATCCTTCCACCCGGAAGGCTCTCCACCTGTGCCTGGCCGCTCTCCGGATCTACACTGAGACGAGCACCGCGCAGAATGCTGCCGGAGGCGAGGGAAGTCACCGTTGCCAGACCGTCATCCGATTCGAGATGGTAGAGATCGCCATGGCCGGCATAGGTGAGTCTGTCCGCCGTTCCGGACCACTCCTGGTCCTGCAGGTGAACATCGCCGGTGGCGGTGAATGCGGTGCCTTTCTCGTCGCTGCTCAGCATGTCCAGGGTCGCAGCCTGTAGCAGCATGCCCTCCCGGGTGAGAAGAACATGGCCGGAAAAAAGGGCCTTGTTGTGCTCCCGTTCCCAGATCAGATCCTGAGATTTCACCCGCGTTCTGGTGGTGGTGGTGAGGTGGCCGTTTGCCGATCCTCTGGACCCCATTGAGGTCGTGACACCACCGCCGGCACGCAGCACGCTGGTCGGCTGGTCCATCTCGACCCAGGCAGCTTGCAGGGTGTCATTCCCCTGCCAGGCGCGAACGCTTCCTTCCAGGCGAAGAACACCGCTGCTGGCTGAGAACTCCGCCACATCCGCCGTGGCGGTCAGGCGTTTGCCCTGAGATGTTGCCATACCGGTCAGATGGACACTCCCGCTGGCGCGCCCGCCACCGTCTCCGTCATATTGAATCTCCGCCGCTGCCAGAGAACGTCGTGCCTCGAGAATACGAGCCGGAGCCTGCTCATCTCCGGAAAGCAGAATTGTGCCATCTGGCCGGGCAAGCAGGATGCTCCCTGTGGCGGTGCGGCCGGGCCCGCGGGCTTGAACAGTTCCTGAGAAGCGCGCCCAGTCCCCCTCGGTGCTTCCTGATTCAAGATCCAGACGCTCCGCAGTGACCGTCTCCAGGGAGCCCGAGGCGAGACTGGCCCGCACCAGGTCGGTGGCGGACGAAAAAGCATGCAACGCATGAAAAGGACGCTCACTGACAGCCGGTTCCAGGCGGATGCGTGGTGCTGCCAGGCTCTTCAGCACCATTCCGGATGAAAGTGCCGTGGGGCGCAGGAGAGCGTCGCCGGTGGCCTCCACGGCGCGGAGCTGGCGCCTGTCATCGAATTCGAATTTCCAGGCGGCCGCGTCCAGGCTGAAGGCCTCCCTATCGCCACCCCCATGGAGGGTCAGTTTTCCCGGTTCGCTGGTATCGGCTAGGATTCCATTCTGAGAATCCTGAAAAATGAGATGGCGGCCGTTGAAGCTGCCCCATTCGCCGGACAGGGATACTTTTCCAAGGAGATCGCTGCGCCCTCGGGAACCGTCATATTTCATCTGGTCGGCCTTCACCAGCATCTTCCGTCCGTCGGTGCCTGTTTCGCCTGAGATACGAACTTCGTGGTGAAGGGTAACCTCTTCCGTGGCCAGATGGGCCGTCATGCCCACCGCTGTTCCGGATGTGCCTTCCAGATGGAAGCGGACCGGATCCTCCGTATGCACGCTGCGTGTTTCCAGGTTGTACAGCAGGCTCTCCGTCGCCAGTTCTTCGCCGGAGGCCATGTGGATCAGCACATTCCCCTGCAGGACGACTTCCTGGCGCGTCGTATCAAATTTGCCGGCATCACTCTGGACTCGAGCGATGCGATCGGGGTGAGCCTCCGGTTCGGGGTGGAACTCGATGATGATATTGCTGAGGACGCGGCTGCCGCCTTCCATGCCCAGCATGCGGCCGGCACGCAGGCGGGTCACGATATGCCCTCCCCGCTCTTCGGTGAAACTGAACGTGCTGGCGGCCGATTCCACCGTCCCCTCCACTTCCATTTTTGCCGGCGCGGCAGGGACCGGATGGGCTACGGGAGTGGCATGCTCTTTGGGTGATGATCGCCAGATCATGCCCACGATGACCATGGCGAAGATGGCCAGGAAAGCCAGAATCAGGGTGCGGGTTGTGCGGATGTTTCTCAAGCCTGTCTTCCCATGGTTGCGTCCGCCTGTCAGCGTCCGGTGAAATCCGGCTTGCGCTTTTCCAGGAATGCCGTCATGCCTTCTCTCATATCATCAGTTGCCGAGACCATGCCGAAGAGACTTGCCTCGTAGGCCTGGCCGGCGGCCAGAGACATCTCCAAACCGTGGCGAACGGCCCGCAGGGCAAAGGCGACGGCCAGGGGGCCCTGGGCCAGGATTTTTCCGGCCATCTCCCGGGCTCCCGCCAGCGCCTCCCCTTCCGGAACGACACGGTTCACCAGGCCCATGCGGGCGGCTTCGTCGGCTTTGACCTTGCGGGCGGTGAGAATCATCTCCAGGGCGTGACCGCGGCCCACCAGGCGAGCCAGACGCTGTGTGCCGCCATAGCCGGGAATGATGCCCAGGCCGAGCTCAGGCAGTCCCATGACCGCATTGGCCGCCGCCACCCGCAGGTGGCAGGCCAGAGCCAGCTCAAGGCCGCCACCCAGGGCGAAGCCGTTGATGGCTGCGATGACGGGCTTGTCCATATTCTCCAGAGCCGAGAAGGCCGCCTGTCCCCGATCCGAGGTCGCCTGTCCCTCCACCAGTGTCTGGCGTGCCAGTTCACTGATATCAGCACCGGCGACGAACGCCTTGTCGCCGGCGCCGGTGATGATCAAGGCACCCACCGAGTCATCCGCAGCAGCCTGGCCGGCTGTCTGGAGAATCTCCTTGACCGTCCGGGAGTCCAGAGCATTCAGCTTGCCAGGCCGGTTTACGGTCATGACGGCCAGGCGATCTTTCACCTCGTACAGAATGTTATCGGTGCTCATGGGGTGCCCCCTGCCGGCCACGCCTTCTCGGACGGCTCCTGGTGTTGCGGAAAAAAAGATTGCTGCGCGGTGCCATGTGTTCTCCGACGGCGTCAGCCGATGCTTTCCACCAGCATGGCAATCCCCTGACCACCGCCGATACAGGCCGATGCAATGCCATATCGCTGCTTGCGGCGGCGCAATTCCATGAGCAGGGTCAGGATCAGGCGGGTTCCCGTGGCGCCCAGGGGATGGCCGAGGGCGATGGCGCCGCCGTTGACGTTGACCTTGTCCCGATCCAGGCCAAGGGACTTTTCCACGGCCAGGTACTGGGCAGCGAACGCCTCATTGATTTCGAAGAGATCGATCTGGTCCAGTCTCATACCTGCCCGGGTCAAAACGGCCTGGATGGCCGGAACGGGACCGATGCCCATGATGCGAGGTTCAACACCCACAACCGCATGGGTGAGCACGCGGCCCAGGGGAGTGTCCTTCTGACGGGCTGCGCGCCGGCCGCTGCATACCACCAGGGCGGCGGCGCCGTCGACGATTCCGGAGGCATTACCGGCGGTGACAAATCCGTCCTTCTGGAAGGCCGGTTTGAGCCGGCTGAGCATCTCCACGGTGGTACCCGGGCGCATGTGATCATCCTCGGCGACCACAAGAGGACCCCGCCGGTGGGGCACTTCGTAGGGGACAATCTCTTCGGCGGCACTTCCCGATTGATGGAAGGCCTGAGCCCTCTCCTGGGAGAGCGCGGCAAACGTGTCCATGTCCCGGCGGCTGATGTCCATCTCCCGAGCCAGGTTCTCGGCGGTGGCGGCCATGGAGAAACCACAGAAGTTGTCGGTGAGGCCAGCCAGCAGGGCGTCCTCCATGTGGCCTGTGCCCAGGTTCGCCCAGCCCGTGCGTGCCCCGCGCAGGACATAAGGTGCCTGTGACATGTTTTCCATGCCTCCGGCCAGCACGACCTCCGCTTCTTCCAGGCGCAGAAGATGGTCTGCACTGATGACCGCCTGAATCCCTGAGCCACAGATCCGGTTCACCGTGAGAGCGGGACGATCCACCGGCACTCCGGCCTTCAAACCCACGTGCCGGGCCCCATAGATGGCATTGGATGATGTTTGCATGGCGTTGCCCATCACCGTATGGTCCACCTCGTCGCCGGATATTCCGGCCCTCTGCAGGGCATGGCGGGCAGCATGAGCGCCCAGCTCAATCTCGGTCACGCCGGCGAAACTACCGTTGTACTCGGCCATGGCGGTTCTGGCACCGCTGAGAATGACTGTGTCCTTGTCGTTCATGAAATCTCCGGAGAAGAGGTTTTCCTACCAGCGATCAGCGGCGCGCAGAAAACTACGCCGGTAGTCGTGACCCTCCATGGGCACCACGCGACACATCTCATCCAGCCGCGAGCGCAACGGGGTGCCGATGCGCACAGCCAGTGTTTCGGGTGCTGCGTCCAGGGTGACCGTGGCGGCTCCATCGCCATCGCGGAAGTGGGTGGTGAAAAGGGTGATCCGTTCCTGATTGTAGCGATGGCTGATGATGTGGCCCAGGGTATCCCTGACCCAATCGGTCATTTTGGCGGCACCCAGATCATCCAGAACCAGAAGTTCCACCTGCAGGATCGGACGGACGATCTGGGAGGCAGACAATGGATGGCTGGGTCGGTAGGTGTCCTGAATGTTCTTCAGGAGTTCGCGAAAATCAACGAACTGTCCGTCCACGCCCTTCTGCTGGATGAGGCTGCCCAGGATCCCCGCCGCCAGGTGAGTCTTGCCCACCCCACACGGGCCACTGAAGAGCAGGCCCGTCGGTATGGCTGGCGGGTAGGACGCCACGAAATCAACGGCGCGCTGCCGTGCTTCCATCTGGGTCGCGTGATGGACCTCGTAATTGTCCAGCTGGCAATGGCCGTAGCGGGGCGGTATGCGGGCCGCGGCAAGTTGACGGTCCACGTGCCCCTGGCGCCGGCAGCTGCAGGTGGTGGCGCGGTGGTACCCGTTGACCTGGCGGACGGTGAAACCCGAGCCACCGCAGATCTCGCATCTTCGGGTCTGATGGGGCATGGGCGATCCGGCTGGTGAGGTCGTATGCAAGACCTGGGCCAGTCTATCAAACGATCCGGCCTCTCACAAGACGGCCCGGTCAGTTCAGGTAGCTGCGCAGGTGATTGGAACGTTGCGAACGGCTCAGCTTTTGCAGGGCCTGGACCTCGATCTGGCGGATGCGTTCCCGGGAGAGGCCGAGCATTTCCCCGATCTCCTTCAAGGTTTTGGGCTCCTGGTCGCCCAGGCCGAAGCGCAGCTTGACGATGATTTCTTCCTTGTCGTCCAGTTCCGTCAGGGCTCCATAGAGCAGGTTCTTCATGGAGGACTTGATGAGATCTTCATCGGCCGGCGGGATCTGGTCCTGTTCCAGCTTGTCGGCCAGGTGAAAATCATGCTCCTGATCGATGATCGTGGTCAGGGAGATATTCTCCTCGGAGACCTGCAGCAGCACAGTGACATCTTCGACACTGACATCCACGCAGCGGGCAATCTCCTCCAGATCCGGTGTCCGCTTGAGTTCCAACGCCAGCTGCGATTTGGCTTTCTTGATGCGGTAAAGCAGGTTGGCCTGTTTCTGAGGCAGGCGGAAGGCGCCGCTATGATCCGAGAGAGCGTGGATGATTGACTGGCGCACCCACCAGACCGCATAGGTGATGAACTTCACTTTCTTGGCCGGGTCAAAGCGCTTGGCCGCTTCAATGAGGCCGATGTTGCCCTCGTTGATCAAATCCAGAAAGGACAAACCGCAGCCGCGGTAGCGCTTGGCGAAGGAGACCACGAACCGGAGGTTGGCTTCCACCAGGCGGCGCAGCGCCTTGCGGTCACCGCGGGCGATCTTCCTGCCCAGTTCCTTCTCTTCGTCCGCGGTGATGCGCTCGAGTTGAGAAATCTCATGGAGATACTGCTTCAGCGTCTCCGATGAACGTTCTCTACCGCTCTTGCTGGATGATTCGCTCATATGTTTGATGGACCGGTAAGTGTCCTGGATCCACGGGCACTGCGGAGGCGCAGTATACAGCAGGGGGCGACCTTGTCCACCGCCGGAGGAGGGCTCAGCGGTTCCGGGCGATCCGCTTGAGGCTGCGGATCAGGCTGCCGTGGGTGAGAGGGGCCAGGGCCTCGTCTCCGGCTGGGACCCGGCCGGCAAGGCTCTCCTTAAGCGCTGAAGCCAGTTCCCGGGCCTCGTGACGCGAGTTCTCGAGCCGTTCCCGCATATGCAGGATGACCTCAACACCCGCCAGATTCACACCCAGGTCTTTGGTGAGGTGGAGAATGAGTTCCAGGCGCTCCAGGTCGCCATGGCCGTAGAGACGGGTATTCCCCGGAGATCGGGATGGGGTCAGGAGGCCTTCCCGTTCCCAGGTCCGCAGGGTCTGGGGGTGAATCCGATAGCGGCTGGCCACAATGCTGATGCGGACGCCGGCGGTCCTGTCGCGCTGACGGGTGCTCATGTCCCGCCGCGCCGGATGAGTTCGTCCCGGGCTGGTACCGGCAGCAGGTTGGCCAGCTCCTGGAGGAGGTGGCGCACGTTCTCGTCCCCCGCATCGGGAGTCAGAACCCGGATTTCGACCAGCTGGTCGCCGCGGCCACCGCGGCGGGAGGGGGCGCCCTTTCCTTTGAGGCGGAGTTGCTGTCCCCCCTGCGTTCCCGGCGGCACGTTCAGGACGGCCATGCCATCCACCGTGGGCACCTGGATACGCGCGCCCATGGCTGCTTCGCTGATGGTGACGGGGACGATGCACAGGATGTTGTCCCCCTGGCGGGTGAAGACCGGGTGCGGGCCGACACGTACGCTGACCCGCAGGTCGCCGGAGTGGCCACCCCTCGCACCGGCATGGCCCTGGCTGGCGATGCGCAGACGTGTGCCGTCGGATACACCCGCAGGGATGCGAACTTCGATGGTTTGGCTGTGGTTTTGCAGACCACTCCCGCCGCAAACCCGGCAAGAGCGCGACCCTTCCGCCCCGCAAGCAGCACATGCCCCCTGCCGCTGGATGCGCACCGGTGTCTTGAGCCCGCGGATGGCGTCCATGAAGCCGATATGCATGACCGCCTCCACGTCGGCGCCTCGGAGAGGTCTCTCTCGACCGGGTGTTCGGGCCTTCCGTCCGAAGATCTGCGAAAACAGATCGCCCAGATCGCCCTGGAAGGTGGCGCCGGCGGCAAAGTCTGAGGGATTCCAAGCCACAGCGCCCGGACCCCGGCCGGCAGCACCGAACTGGTCA